>WUAK01000206.1 GCA_009827205.1 Phycisphaeraceae bacterium
TCAGCTCGGGCGACGTGAGGAGGTCGATCGGGGCTTTCTCGTGCTCTTTGAGCAGGGTGCGGAGGCGGCGGTCTCGGTGGTGCTCTGATACCTTGACGGCTCGCATGCCGGCTCGTTCGAGAAAGGGTGAGATCGCTCCCATCGCTGCGATGGCTTCGGTGTATCGCGTGTCTGGGTGATCGAGATACGACCGGACCAGTCTCTTGGCGATGCCTAGGCCCCTAAAGCGTGGATCTATGATGACGCGGCTGATTGTTCGAAGCTCAGCGTTGATGCGCCGGGCCCTTTCGGACTTGGTGCCCTGATCGAACACGCCGGGCCAGGCAAGGCTCCGCCACGCGGCGTTGAGCGTGGGCCTGCTTGTCACAAGCACGCCGGCGAGTTCACCCGTGCGTTGGCATTTAGCGCATGTGATGCGTTCAAGGGTTGCTGGTGACTTCGTTCGGTAATGGAGCCTGGCCAGGCTCTGGTACGATTCCTTTGTGCCTTCGCTGAGCGTGATGGCGGTGGCGGCATGCTTGCTTGCTTCGTTGAAACGAGCCTCGATCGTTTTTGGTGTGAGTTGTGTGCTGATTAGCCGCATTTTGATTCTCTGGTCAGGATTTCGGGCGTGCCTTCGATCGGTGTGTAGAGGAGAACGTCGGGTGCGAGAGACTCGATGAGGTCGTCGTGTGCCGATGCGGCGATGAGTCTGATCGGCGCTTCGATGTATTTGCTCAGACAGGAACTCAGGCACGCGGCGGTCGTTCTGTCGAGCGGGGAAGCGAACTCGTCTGCGATGATGGTGCAGGGTTTGCCGAGATTTCCTGCCTGATGCACGGCCAGCGCGAGCGAGAGTCTTGCCTGTTGTCCTATTGAGAGTTGATTGGCTGGGGTAACGAGTTGTTGTGCGTCGGCGAGGCCGCAGGCGGCAAGGGTTCTGCATGCGTCGGGGAATGCGCATTGGAAGAGATCAATCGGCGGGCGTTCTTCATGTGAGATGTCTGTGAGCGGCGTGATGGGCCTTTGACAGATGTGCAGGAGTTGCTTGACCACGAGAGACTTGCCCGAGCCGCTTGGTCCTGTGATGAGCGCCACACCGCCTTGTTTGAGAGTGCGATCAAGTTCGATTGCCGCCGCACGTGCGTTTGCGATGAGTGAGTCGTAGCGGTCTCGTTGAGCCTGATTGTGCAGTGGGAGCCCAAACCTGGCTCTGATGTGAGCTTGATTCTGTGTATGTATGAGTCGATTCGTCACGAAAGGAACTCCTCCGATTCGAACATCGCGTCGATCGCCTCACGGTGTTTGCGGATGGTGTATGGGCTGAGCTTGAGCTTCTCAGAAGCTTCTCTCATGGAAAGGCCTTCGACGATGCATGCCGAGGCGACTCGTTGGCGTGTTGGCCTCCAAGCTGCCTTGTTCTCGGTGACGTATTTGAAACGGGGATCGAGCAGTCTTTTGGTAATGCTCTTCACACGTCTTGCGAGCCTTCGGGGCTCCTCGCCTCTTGTTTGGGCGAGTCTGTTGATGGGCGTGCCGTCAACGAAGACCTGCTGAATGAGTGCCCGTTCCTTTGGGGGTAGGTGATCAGCGTGATTGGCCACGGCTCGGACGAGATCGCTCGTACGTGATCTTCTCATGTCACAGGCTGCCCTGAAATCGATTGTCTCGAACCTCTTGCTGCTTTGCATGGCGTCCAAACCTCCAATTTGGGTCAATTGCATCGCTCTTGACTCAACTCTGTGTTCTCTATATATTGAACACACTGGGATATGTTCGTCGAGTATAGAACGATTTGCAAGGCGTATGTATGGTAGTGCCGGACATCAGCGCACAAAGCAGTGAACTGGGCTCATGTGGTCGTACTAGAGAGCGCGGTGAGCGTGAGGGTTTTGCGATTTCCTGGGATGGCAGAAACAGTCTGGGAGCTGTCTTGCGTGACCGCCGGAGTCGGCTTGGTTTGACGTTAAGTCAGGTCGCCGAGCGGGTTGGTTGCGCCAAGAGCTACCTGAGTCAGATCGAGACAGGTGTTCGGGAGAAGCCTCCGAGTATGGAGCTCATCGATCGGCTTGAAGCCGCGTTGGGTCTTGATGCAGGTCAGCTTGTTGAGATCGCCAATTGGGAGACGACGCCTTTGTCGGTACGAGAGCGCGTGGAGACTTCTCGGCAGGCGGCGCGTCGACTTCGAGAGTTGTTGGCTTCGACGGGTACGAGAAAGGACGCACTCGATCGGGCGTTCGGGTCGGGTGAACTCCGCAGGCTGGTCGATCGACTGGACCCGATGTCGCCTAGGACCGACAGGTCTGTAAATGGCTTGGAGCTCACGCCGTTGCCCAGAGAAGTACCCGTTATCAACAAGGTGACGGCGGGGTATCCCACTGAGTTCACGGACCTTGGTTACCCGGCGCGCGTAGCGGATGAGTACTTGAAGGTGCCTGATATCGATGACGCCGACGCATTCGGAGCACGGGTGGTTGGAGACTCGATGGAGCCCGAGTACCGCGAAGGAGATGTGGTTGTCTTTAGCCCGAGGTCACCTGTTGTATCGGGGACGGACTGCTTTGTGAGACTCGAACCGGATCAGGAGTCGACGTTCAAGCGGGTCTATTTCGAGAAGGATGAATCGGGGGCGGAATTGATCAGACTCCAGCCCCTCAACAGCAGGTACCCGCCGGTGGTCGTGCCCCGAGAGAAAGTGGCAGGGCTTTATTCGGGTGTGTCGGTGGTACGGTCACTTGTGAGCCTTGGGGCTCGCTCGGCGGAATGAGTTATGGCTGCAAGAAGGGTGTGCGTCGGCGCTTGCGGGGTGATATGCTGTTGGCGGAAATAGGGCCTTTTTGGCGCCGGCGGCACTTGCCGGCAGCCTGGCGGGCGTCCGGAGACGGACGACGGCCCAGTCCGACACACGAAGACGGATCGAACGCAGATCGGCCCAGGGACGGTGCCGGGGAGCCTACGCGATGGCGAAGATGTTTTACTCGCTCGAAGAAGCGGCCGAGAAGCTTGGGATCAGCGCCGACGATGTGAAGGCGAAGATCGAGAGCGGCGAGCTTTCGGAGTTCCGTTCGGGTGATGAGCTCGTCGTCAAACGCGAACAGGTCGACATGCTCTCCGGTGACACCGGTGACGACGATGGCTCGGCGATTGACCTCGCGTCGATCGGCTCGGAAGAGATCGGGCTGAGCGATTCGGTTCTCGAAGACGACGGTCCGATCATCGACACCGGTCACGACAGCCTTGTCATCGGTCTTGAAGACAGCACCGAGGGCGAGATCGGTCTTGCCGACTCGAGCGAGCCGATCGGGCTCGCTGACAGCTCGGATGGTTCGATTGGTTTGAGCGATTCGGTGACCTCAGAAACGCAGATCGGTAGTTCTGCTGGCGCGACGCCGTACGACTCGGCGCCGGGCCTGAGTTCCGCTGGTTTGGGTGAGTCGGGCATGGGCGGTTCGGCGCTCGGCGGCTCGGGTGTCATCGATCTTGCGAGCGAGGCTTCGGGTTCGAACATGGAACTCGAGAGCCCCAAGGATCAGACCGGCATCAGCATCTTCGACGACGGCCTTGAGGACGTCGACTCTTCCGAGGCGACGCTCGTGACCGACGCGACCGCGTTCGATGCGGATGCATCGAGTTCTGGCTCTGGCCTGCTCGACCTGACCCGTGAGGGCGACGACACCTCGCTGGGTGTCGACCTGCTCGACGACGGCGGGGGCTACGGCGGCGGTGAAGAAGAGGGCGCAGGCGTCGGCGCTGAAGAAGGTGGTGCGCTCTTTGAGAGCACAGCCTCGGGCGGCGACGGCGATCTCGCTCAATCGGCACCCATGATGGCGTTCCAGGAGGCGTACGACGGCGCAGGCTCGGGCCTCGTCGGCGGCGCGGCTCTTGGCATTGTCGTCACGATGCTCTTCGTCGGTGCGATCGCGGTCTTGGCCATGATGAACCAGTCGGGCCGGATCATTATCGAGCAGCTCGGCGGCACGATGAACGTCGGTGTCGGTGAGCTCCCGATCGCGGTGCTCGCCGCGGCAGGTGTCACGCTGATCGGCGCGATCATCGGCTGGGTGCTTGGCAAGCGAGGCTGATTTCGCCACGCAGAATACTTGAGTTGTATTGATGAGCCCCCTGCGTGAGCGGGGGGTTTTTCTTATGTGTATCGAGTTATAGAGTGCTGAGAGTCGGCGCTGGGTATCTGCCGCCGGTGATGTCGAGCTGTGTCAGCAGGCCCGATCTCGCGTAGATCAGCCGGTCTTGGTTGTGTTCGCGCTTGATCGTTGCGCTCAGGACGAGCGATTGGGCGTCGGTCAGCTCGATGTGTGTGAACGGCTCGGCATCGACGAACGTCAAGCGGGGGGCGCCGAGTTCGATGGTGTGGGTCTCGCCCGTTGCCGGGTCGTGCAGCTCGGCGCGGGCCTTGGTTTCGCTCACGACGGTGATGCGCAGCTCGATTGGCTTGGCTGAGGCGGCGCTGAAGCCGAGGTCGGGTTGGGCCTTGAGAGCGGCGTTTCGCGCGATGGGCCAGGCGATGGTGCACGAGCGCAGGACGGGCTTCGTCGCTTTCGTCTGGCTTGGTTGGTTCGTGTGAACGGTGCTCATCGGTCTGGTTCGTGTGAGGTTCTACTTATCAAACTTGGTCAGCAACTTAGCTGCCAGCTCAAGTCCCGAGCCTGAGGGGCTGACGAAGCGGTGGCTGAGTTTCTCCATGGTCTGC
Source organism: Phycisphaeraceae bacterium (assembly GCA_009827205.1). Lineage (GTDB taxonomy): Bacteria > Planctomycetota > Phycisphaerae > Phycisphaerales > UBA1924. The sequence goes on from WUAK01000206.1 coordinate 4,688, forward strand.
AAGAAGCTGAGCATCTCTTCGAGTCGTTTCTGATGCGCGAGCAGTTCCTTTTGTTGATCGCCCGATGCCTCGTCGGGCGCGGGCGAGGAGTCGCGGATCTCGAAGAGAGTGGCGAGGAGCGGTTCAACTTCGCGCTTCATGCGTTCGCGGACGATTGAGCGGAACATTGACCAGATGTCCTGGTCGGCTTCGAAGTATTCCTTTCGGTCGCCGCGTTTGTGGGTTCTGCTGATGATGCCCCAATCGAGGAGGGCGCGGATGGACATCGAGGCGTTGCCGCGCGAGATCTGGAGTCGGTCCATGATCTCGTCGGTGTTCATTGGTTTGCCGGTGATGTAGAGCAGTGCGTGCGCTTCTGCCATGGTTCGGCTGATGCCCCAGGCGCCGGCCATCTGGCCCCAGGACGCGACGAAGCGGTCCTGTGCTTCTGTGAGCTTTTCGTGCTGGGTGTCCCGGCTAGCCATCACTGCATTATCGGGTAAGAGGGGTGCGGTGTCGAGTGGTTCTTTCAGAATAAATTGAAACAAGACCCGTTTGGGGGCATTAGAGGGCGATATCGGCGAGCCCTGCGAGCCCGAGGAGGACGCTGGCGATGCCGTTGAGCGTGAAGAAGGCCATGTCGAGGCCCGCCTTGCCTTGCTTTGCGAGGACTGCGTGCTCGGCGACGAGCAGGCCTGCGACGG
>WUAK01000207.1 GCA_009827205.1 Phycisphaeraceae bacterium
CATACCCCTAGGCACAGCCACGATTTCGAGCACGAGGTCTACGTCGTCTCAGGCGGAGGCACGGTGCTTCTAGGTGAGAAGGAGCACGCGATCAAAGCGGGCGATGTGATCTACGTCGAGGCTGAACTCGAGCATCAATTCAAGTCTGGCGACGCCGAGCTTCGATTCCTTTGTATGGTGCCCGTCGAGCGGAACTGCGGCGAGCCAACACCGGGCAGCGACTGATCGGAAAGGTGCGACGATGAAGAGCAGTGGTGTATCGATCGTGCTGCTGGTGATAGCGGCTCTCGTATCGCTGGCGATGATCGTCCTCGGGTTCGTGGGCACAGAAGAAGGCCCCGACAGAGAGCTCATCAACTTTGGCATGCTCGCGCTCGTCGTCGTCGCGTGCGCGGCTTCGATCGTGCTCGGAAAATCCGAGCCGGCTCAGGCTCCACCGCAGGAACACGGCAACGCAGACGTTGTTGAGCACCTCATGCTCGTCCAGCAGTCGCTGGACCGGATGAGCCAGCATGCTGCTCTGTCCGACGACGCCCGCAGGGTGCTCAACCGAACTCGCGAACGCGAACTGCTCAACAAGGCGATTGAGGAAGACATCAGGTCTCAGGACTGGTCAGCGGCGCAGGTTCTTGTGACCGAGCTCGCCTCTCGCTTTGGGTATGAGCAGGACGCCGAGCGGTTCCGCATGCGGATCGAACGGGCGCGCGCCGAGGGTCTTGACAAGGAGATCAACGACGCGATCAAGGCACTCGATCATCTCATCGTGCAGCGTCACTGGGACGAAGCGCTCCAGAAAGCCGACAACATCGCGGCTGGATTCCCGGTCTCGCCCCGAGTGAAGGGGCTGCGGGATCGCGTCGTCAATGCCCGCGAGCAGTACAAGCAGGAGATCGAGCGCCGCTTCCTTCTCGCCGCGCAGGCCGAGCGGGTAGATGAGGCCATGGAGATCCTGACCGAGCTCGATCATTACCTGAGTGAGCAGGAAGCCGAGCCGTTCCGCGAGGTCGCCAGGGGTGTGATCGGCAAAGCACGCCAGAATCTCGGCGCGGCATTCAAACTCGCATGCCAGGACAGGCACTGGAGCATGGCTGTCTCGCTCGGGCAGCAGATCAACGAGCAGTTTCCCAATTCGCGTATGGCTCAGGAGGTTGAGGGTCTGATGCCGCAACTCCGCCAGCGTGCGCAGGAAGAGCCTGATCGCTGATCAAGAACTCGCGGGCTCTTTCGCGTTGCTTTCTTCGTTCGGATCTGCGCGCCAAAGGTGCCACATCAACCCGATGATCCCGATGATGAGCAGCGCGTCCGCAACGTTGGAGACGTAGGGCCAGACTTCCCATCCGCCGATCCAGACATCGGGCAGCGGGTGGATAAAGTCGCGCACGCACGCGAACACGAGCCGGTCGTAGAGGTTCCCGAGCCCGCCTGAAAGAAGCAACCCAAGTGAGACGTGCGCGAGCCAGTCTTTGCGGGTAGTCCACGCAGAGAACATCCAGAGACCAAGGCAGATCGCACCGACGGTGAATGTGATAAAGAGCCAGCGTTTGCCCGCGCCCATGCCGAACACCGCACCCTGATTGAGCACGAGCGTGAAGTTCAGAACCTTCGGGATGACCTCAACGTTCGACGGGGGAACGAGTCTGCGCGGATCGTCGGAAGCGATAACCTGCTCACGCACAACTGTGACAGGCTCATCGCCGACGTGCTTGAACGCGAAATCTTTGCTCCAGAGATCAGCAACAAGACCGAGCACGAGCACGATCAAAAGCGTTGCCCATGCCTTGGGGCTCTTCACAGCGGATTGGGCGGGGGTCTGCTCACTCACACTCATGAGCCGCGGCGTTCGAGTTCACGGGCGGCTTCGATGGAGAGCCGCGTCCAGGGCAGTTCTTCCAGACGCTTGACCGAGATCGGCTTGCCGGTCATCTCGCAGAGACCGTAGACCTTCTTCTCGATGCGCTCGATGGCATCGTCGATCTCGCGGATGAGCTTGCGATCGACTTCCGCGAGACCGATCGAGAGGGACTGGTCGTACGCATCGGACCCCTGTTCAGCGACGTCGGTCGCCGGGTCGCCGCCCTTGTCACCGAGCGAGAGAACACCCTTCTCCATGGTCGCAACATCTCCGACGAGATCAGTGCGCTTGGAGAGCAGGATCGTGCGGAACTTGTCGAGTTCGCGCTTGTTGAATGGAGTCTTTGGTTTCTTCTTGCTCTTGCCGCCCTCAGCATCTTCGAGCGCAAGGTTGCTTGCGGGCGTCGCACCGGGACCGGAGGAGATGAGTGGCTTTCGCTTCTTGCTCAACAGCCCGGCTCCGGGTGGAGGGCCAAGCACCTTGCTCGGTTTGCTGCTGCCAGTGCGGCGCTTGGGCTTGTCATCGACGATCGTGATGCCCTTGCGACCAGAATTCTTCTTTGCGTCAGCAGCCTTGGCATCCGCAATCTTCTTCTCAGCGGCCTTCTTGGCGGCAGCCATCTCCGCGGCTTCCTGGTCGGCCTTCGAGACAGCTTTCTTCTTGGTCGTTTTCTTGGTGGGCTTTTTCGTGACCGTCTTCTTCTTCGAAGCCGGCGCCTTCTTCGTTGTCTTCTTCGCAGCAGCCTTCTTCGTTGCAGGCTTCTTGGTCGCTGCCTTCTTTGTGGTTTTCTTCGAGGAGGCCTTCTTGGTCACCTTCTTGGCAGGTGCCTTCTTTTGGGCGGCAGACTTCTTGGCAGTCTTCTTCGCCGGGGCCTTCTTGGTGGAGGACTTCTTTGATGTTGTCTTTTTCTTAGCCACCGCGGTCCTTTGCAAGTGGGCCGCGCCGGGAATCCGAACATCTACCAAAACGGCTGAATCCCGAAGCGGTGGGCCAAGGGTAGGCCTGCGGCGCTATCGAGTCAAAGTTGGTAAGCCGGGGTGGTTTACACCGCGTTAGGAGTCAGTGGGGGCGGGTTCCGCGGGCTCGGGCGTCGTCTCATCGAAAGACCCGAGGTTCCGGAATCGCTCGTAGCGACCCTCGACAAGCTCCTCCGCACTCTTCGCTTTGAGTTCGTCGAGCTGGCTGATGATCCAGTCACGGAGCAGATCGGAAGCCCCGTCGGGGTCGCGGTGGGCGCCGCCGAGCGGCTCTTCGATAACCGCGTCGATTATCCCGAGCTTGATGTTGTCGCGGGCCGTCAGATTGAGCGCATCCGCAGCGGAGCGGTTCGTCTGCTCGTTGGCCTGCTTCCAGAGGATCGCGGCGCACCCCTCCGGGCTGATCACCGAGTACCACGAGTTGCGGAGCATCGCCACTCGGTCGGCGACCGCGATCCCGAGTGCACCGCCCGAGCCACCCTCGCCGATCACAATGCTGAGGATCGGTACCTTGATCCGCGCCATCTCGCGCAGGTTGACCGCGATCGCCTCGGCCTGGCCCCGTCGCTCGGCTTCCAGGCCCGGGTACGCGCCGGGTGTGTCTACGAATGTGACGATCGGTGTGCCGAACTTTTCAGCCAGCTTCATCTTGAGGAGAGCTTTGCGGTACCCCTCGGGGTGTGCGCATCCGAAGTGGCACGCGATGCGTTCCTGCGTCGTCCGGCCCTTGTGGTGGCCAACAACGAGGCACTTGTGGTTGCCTATGCGACCGAAGCCCGTGATGATCGCGGGATCATCGCCGTAGCGTCGGTCACCGTGCAGCTCGCCGAAGTCACGGACAAAGTGCTCGATGTAGTCCCACGTCTGCGGGCGGTTCGGGTGCCTGCTGACACGAACGGTGTCCCAGGGGTTGAGATCCGTGTAGAGGTCCCCGAGGAGCTTTGCGTGCTGGCGGTTGAGATCCTCGAGCTCGGCGGAAGAGGCGGCAGATCCCTCAACGCCCTCGACGCCGATCGGCGCACCCGGGGCGCTCACGCCCTGCTCGGCTTCACGGATCCGGTTCTCGAGCTCGACCAGCGGCTTCTCGAATTCCAAGGTGTAGAAGGTGCCCATGTTCGCTCCGTCGTATGGCTTTCCTGCACAGAGTTTACGCCCTGAACCCGTTGCCGTGCGCTGCTAGGCTCATTTGGGAACTCAGAGAATCAATGTCGGCCAGACAGGAAGGATCGGCGAAATGGGCAAGACTCAGCCAGCACTCGCGGTGATCGGTGGAGGTGCGATGGCGCAGGCGATCCTCGGGGGAGCCGGCGAGTCGGGCGTGCTCACCGGGCCGCTGTGCGTTGCCGATCCCGATGCGTTGTGCAGGGAGCGTTTCGAGAACGCTGTCAGCACCGCTCGAGAGTCGATCGAGTGGCTCAACGAGCACGAGGGCGAGAGAGGATCAGGCCAGATCATGCTCGCCGTCAAGCCTCAGATGCTTCCAGCTGTGGGTGAAGAGATTGCGGATCTTGTCGGTGATCGGGTGGTCATCTCTATTCTCGCCGGCGCCGGGGGTGAGATGATCCGCAGTTCTCTGGGAGGCAGATGCCGGGTCGTGCGCGTGATGCCCAACACCCCGGCACAGATCAGGCGAGGCATGTCGGCGATCGCCGCCTCGATCGGTGCAAGTGAATCCGACACCGATTTCGCAGAGGCACTCTTCGAGAGCGTGGGCAGCGTCATCCGGATCGATGAATCGATGATGGACGCGTTCACCGCAGTCGCTGGATCTGGTCCTGCGTACCTGTTCTATCTCGCCGAGGCGATGGCTTTGGGTGCAACAGAGGTGGGCTTCGACGAGCAAACCGCTGCGAGAATCGTGACCGAGACTGTATCGGGCGCCGGCGAGCTGCTCAGGCAGGACCCCGCGTCCGCGCCCGAGCTTCGTCAGCGCGTGACAAGCAAGAAGGGAACGACACAGGCCGCGACGGATTCGTTTGATACATCGGGAGTGATGGAAGCGATCGCAAGGGGGGTCGTCGAAGCACGTGATCGAGGAATCCAGCTCGGGCGGGGTTAGAAGTCGCGTCGTGCAAAGAGCCAGCCGGCGATCAGGAGCACGACGGCCTCAAACAGCAGCGATGTGCCCAAGATCCAAAGGAGCGACCGCTCGTTGTACGCCTCGGTTGTGATGCGCTGCATATCAGCACTGGAAACATCGACTACACCTGTTTCATCATCGACTTCTGACCTGTCATCGTCGTCAGCGCCGATTCTGAGCGCGGATTCCATATCCTCTTCAGAGAATACAAACCGTCCAAGCAACCCGATCGTCTCTTGTGTCTTTGGTAAAACGGTTTTGAAGATGTACAGGCCCTGGCGCCACGGAGCGAGCTTCTCTGCAAACTCCGCGTTGTCTTCCTTCTGATCGCGAAGAATCGGCAAGAAAATGTTCGCTGTATCGAGCTCTTCCTGGGTGGGTTCGTAACCATCGGGCAACTCATTCCCGTCGGCACGCTGTCTCGAGATATAAAGCGCCGCCGC
>WUAK01000208.1 GCA_009827205.1 Phycisphaeraceae bacterium
GCTGGTTCCGTTGCAGATATCGAGTGAGTCGTCGAGACCGTTGTTGTTGCAGTCAACGGGAGTTGTGCCGGTTTCGACGTAGCCCGGTGAGGCGACGTTGTCAGCGGACAGCGCAATGACGAAATCGCCGAGCGAGTTCTGGACGAGGACTTCCTGTGAGATGACCGCACCGTCGGTTCCGACGATGGCGGTTGCCCAGGCACAACCAAAGTCGTTTGCGATCGAGTCGAGGAAGTTCGCTCCGAGCATGATCGAAGCGCCGTTGGTGGTTGGGGGCCAGCCGTCGCTGCCGTTCTGGTAGTTGGCTTCGTCGACTGGGATATCGTTTTCGTCGATGAGTGTCAGGACTTCGTTGGTTGCGCTGGCGGTGTTCGCAAGTGTGATATATTCACGCTGGACGATGACTCGGTAGCTGTTGCCGGCGGCGTTCGTCGAGCCCCATGCGGCGAAGAAGTCGGCATCCGTGATGACGGGCTCGGCAGGGTTGTTCTCGTCGAAACCATCGCCCACGATCACAACCGCTTCACCGGGCTGGATCATGAATCCTTCAGGGAACGGTTCGCTGGGGCTGCCGCTGTCTTCGTCGGCAAGGCGCCAACCCGAGATGTCAACTGCCGAGTTGCCTGCGTTGTAGATCTCGGCCCACTCACCCGGCGTATCTCCGCCAATCTCGTTTGCCAGAATCTCTGTAATGATGACCTGTCCCTGAGCGGCCGACCCGGCCGCGGCGATCAGCATCGCCGGGAGTATTGCTTTCATGTTCATCTCTGATCTCTCCAAATTCGAAATGATGATCGCGGACTGAGAAAAGCGCCCCCCTCCGGGGCGCGGGTTTCAATTGGTGATTTTCCAGCGGGTCCAGTTGTTCCTGCCGACGCGGACGGTCTCCTTCGTCAGGCCCGGGTGCAGATCCTGGATTTGTTCTCGGATATCTGTGGCGCCCATGCTGCCTGAGTTCAGATAGGTCTCGATGAGTTCAGGTCCCTTCCGGATGAACTTGCCGTGCCCGTCACAGAATCCGACATTGACCCCGTCTTCACCGTGGTTGTTGTGCTTTTCGGGCCAGTTGTTGAGAGCGCCGGGGTAGTTGCGTTGTTGTGTGAGCAGGTGGTCCTGGTCGGAATCGAGTGTTAGCAGAACTTCCGCGGGTCGCTGAACAGTCAGACTCGTTTTCAGGCTGCCGTTGCGACCTTCGACGGGTTCGTCGACATCGCTAGGTACGAACGCGGGGTCATCCTCGTTGAGACCGCGTTGGCGATTCCTGCTCGCGCGGCCCATTCCCCTGTCGTACCAGCCGTTCGGAAACTTGGTCCACCCGCCGTTGGCGCCTCCGCCCTGCCAGCTGTCACGCCATGCCCATATCTCGAAGCTGTGTCCGCCTCCGTTGAATGAGAAGCCGGCGTTGCCTGTTCCTCTGTCTTCGGAGTTGAGTGCTGATTCTGTGAGATGTAGCGGGACTGGCCTGCCGTACTTGTTGCGGGTGGAGTCTGTATTCAAAACCTCGGTAGCATCAACGAAATTCTGAGTGCTTGGGCAAACAGCGAGTTCGGGCATCGTGATGTAATCGGGGGCGAGATAGGCGAGATTGTCCTCGCCTCCGCTTTCGGTTGGGACATATGCACCCGTTTTATGGTCGTAGGAGTACAGATTCGCAGCAAGCACGATCATGCGTTGATTCGAGGTACAAACAGCACGTCGGGCGGATTCTCTTGCTTTGCCGAGCGAGGGGAGGAGGATTCCGATGAGCAACGCGATGATCGCGATGACTACGAGAAGCTCGATGAGCGTGAAACCGCGTCGATCATTCACGTCGCCTGTTGGTCGGATAAGCCCTATCAGAGTGTTGGTCATACTGCGCTCCAGACGTGTTCAGGCGTCCTGCCTCCTGAGTTGCTCGTTCTGCGAACGAGTTGTCCCTCACAGGAGCAGGAGCTGATGTTTCTTCACAAGAAACAAAATAGAAAGGAGCGTCACCGATAGCGCAAAGATCGCGACAGGATTCTGACTCTTTCTTGTGAAGAGAGCGTCTGGCACTGTTGCCAATTACAAGCGTGAATCTGAAATGGTTATGCATATTGTAAATCGCTGTAGTCAATGTGTTTAGCGCATTGTTCCATTGCTCCGCGATCATACGGGCTCGTTGTTTCGAGACCTATGTATACGAATTTAATACAGCCTAAGTAGGTGGTATAAGGCAATTCCATAACAATGCGGTTGGTCTTTGTGTTGAATTTGGATCAACCACACCCAGTGTTGAAACCGTCGATCCAGGCTGTGAAGTCGGAGGGGGAACAGGAGCCATCATTGTTCTGATCGCACCCTGGGGCATTGTTGTTGAACCTGTCGATCCAGGCAGTGAAGTCGGCTCCGCTCAGCGAGCCGTCGCCGTTCACATCTGCTTGAGAGCAGATCCAACCTTCGTGGCCTGGTGAAGTTGTGAGATCTAACTCGAAGTGACTCCCCGTACCGGTGTAATAGGCCTCTTCCCATGGGGAGTACGTTCGGAATCGTAGAGTGTCGCTTCCCGGAAAGACTTCGATCAGTCGTAGGTATCCTGCGCCGCCTTGTGGTCTTGCCTGGTAGTCAATCAGCATCTGGTGGACTGTGTTGCCATGTACAGTCTGGGAGGAGAGTCTGCCTTCGCCGGTGATGTGCCCCGACATGACGAGGACAGTGTTTGGATGTTGGCTGACGAGCTCGCGCCAGATGTCTCCGCCGTCGTTTGTTCCGCCTGGAATTGAAGCTGTGCCGTAGTTGTATGGAGACCCGTTGTAAGGTGCCACGGTCTCGTCCATACGAGTATCGTCGTCAAACATGTACGCGTGTGTGATGATGATGGCGAGTCGGTCAGCGTAATCTTTCAGCACCGAATCAGCCCACGCGAGCACCTGATCTCTTGGCCCCCATTCGAGTGACAGCGCGATCCACTTTCTGCCGCCAGCTTCAAAGAGGCTATAGGCGTTTTCAAGGTTGCGGTTGCTGAGTGAGCCGCCAAAGGTTGGCTGGGTCGCGTAGTACGAAGCGGGAAAGTACTCGTTCAGAAGGGTGTCCCGAGTAGCCCCGTTGCCGCTTGGCCCCACGTCATGGTTGCCCTGAGCGAGCAGATACGGAGTCGTCAGGTGGATCCTGTCGAACGCCTGCCTGGCGACGGACCACTGCGTGGGATTGTTGTCGTTCGTGATATCACCGAGATGCAATACCATCTCGATGTTGCGCGGGAATGTGTTGTCGGCGATCCATTGAAGCTGTTCCTGGAAGATATGCGGATAATCTCGCGCGTAGTACTGCGTATCAGGCAGCACTGCGATTGTTGATGCATTGCTGCTGGGCTCGATCCCATCCCCAGTGGTCACTGGTATGTATGCGAAGCTAAACATGGCCAGCCCGTTTGAATGCTCGGGTGTCATGCCGGGGAGATCGAGGGATTCAACGATGTAACCCAGATCCGATTCAGACCACTCGCAGACGATGATGTTGTCAGAAGCTGCAGATGGCGCTTCGGCGCAGAGTAGTAGCGCGCCGGCGTCCTCAGAGGTGATTCCGTCGATGGTGAGAAGTACTCGCCCATTTGAAATCGAGCTGGCTGAGAAACCTGATGTGCCTGAGATAACTGTGGTACTCACGTTATCTTGTGCGACTCGGCCAGCGGTGAGCCCAACTGTGTTATAAGGCAGGTAGACGAACGCGACGGGGTCGTTTTCGCTTCCGGTACCGTCATCGCCGTTGTCTTTGCAGATGACTTCATAAAGCCCGTTCCCGAGATTTCGAGAGAGGGCGAAGTTGTCCTCGTTTTTACCACCGCAGGCGATGAGAACACCGTTGGATCCATCAGCGTCAAAGCGAGTTAGATCTACTTGGTACACACCGTTCGAGAGCGGGCTGTCGATGAATTCTGAGCCTAAGTTGATGCCGGGCGTTGCTATGAGTTGATCGATGGGACCGTTATTCACGCTGTTGAGGGCGTGGCTGGCAACAAAGCCAGCGTCAAAGGGAAAGAACGCTGTCGCTACGTCATAGTTGATCTCTGGTCCGCTTGGGGAGCCGTGTGCGGTTGCGATGAGGTCGACCTTGCTAGGAGGGCGGTTGATGCAGACGGTTGCGTACAGATCACCGGAGGTGTTTCCACCCGTATTCCCCTCATTCGAATTCGTGCGTGCGGCGTTCCTGGGGGAGACGATCGCCACACCCCTGTCCAGGTCGTTGCCAGTGCCGAATCCGACGTCGTAGTCGCCCTTATTGGATTCAGGAGTGCTGAAAGCTGCTGACCCTGCGAGAATTGAGACATTCACCGAAGTCCTGCTATTGCCTGCATCAAGTTGCTGGACATTGAGCAAGCCAACTCTCACGTCGCTGATCGATTGGGCATTCACAGAAAGTGTAGTGAGTGGGAAGAGACTTACAGCGAGTATGTGGCGCATGTGATACTCCCAAGATACTGAATGGTAGCGGGGCAAAAGAATATCACGAACGAAGAAATCTGTCTCAGATTGCGAAGAATCTGCAAAGACACAGCGTCGATGCCGAGAATTGCTGTGAAGATTGCCTCTTTCACATAGCCTTATTCTGGCACAGTATGACCCTCGTATGGGTTGTATGTTGGTCAGCCTGTTTTTGGACATCCACAATCAAATCTGCAAGTGCCACTCAGACTAGAAAGTAGAAACTTGGATCCGATTCTCGAAACCAGACAACTCGTGTTGGAGTATGCGGGGGGGAACCGTGCACTCGATGGTGTGAGTATTCGAGTCCAAGAGGGTGAGTTCGTAGCGATAGTTGGGCCGTCCGGCGCTGGCAAGAGCACGCTCCTACGGGTTCTCAACAGATTGCTTTCGCCGACACAGGGTGATGTACTCGTTGAGGGATGCCAGGTGACAGCTGTCTCGGGCCGATCGCTTCGTCGGGTGCGTCGCCGGGTCGGCATGGTGTTCCAGCAGTTCAATCTCGTTCCGCAGTTAACCGTTCTAGAGAATGTGCTTGTGGGCTGGATCGGTGGTGCACCGATCCATCGGCAGATCCCGGCGCTCTTTCGCCACTTCCCGGCCGACATTCAGAAGCGAGCGCTGGAGTGTCTGGAGCAGGTACACATCCAAGGGCATGCTCACGATCGGGCGGCTGATCTATCGGGTGGGCAACAACAACGTGTCGCTATTGCTCGAGTGCTCATGCAAAATCCAATCGCCATCCTTGCTGACGAACCGATAGCGAGCCTCGATCCAGGGAGCGCTGAGATCGTCATGGATACCCTGCGTGAGATCAATACAGCTCGCGGAGTGCCCATCGTTGTCAACCTACACCAGGTTGATGTCGCAAGAGCGTATTCAACAAGGCTCATTGGGCTTCGC
>WUAK01000209.1 GCA_009827205.1 Phycisphaeraceae bacterium
GCGCTCTGCTGCTTGGGTTCGTCGTCGCCGTGGAGGCGCTTCTCGCGAGCCTGATCGATGGAGCGGTCGAGGCGCCCAAGTATTGAGCGGACCTGGTCAAAGGTGTGTTGTGACGTCGTCATAGCAAACTGCTCCATTACCTGCTGGCGTATCGGCGCAAAACCGCGTCGGATTCGGGGTTCCGGTCACGCAGGTGGGGTCGGCGCTTGAAAGCGTGACGGTTGTGCGGGCTGGGTACGTCCGCATGGGGTTTCCACTACGACGATGCCCTAGAATCCGGCATGGACGCACAGCCCACGCCCGAGCAGAACCCGAGGCCCAGGCGAGACCTGCCCACCAGCGCCAGCGCGCTGCAAGCCCCGCGAGCGGTCCCCGCGGCCAACGGCACGACCCGCCGATCCACCGGCGAGCTCCGAGAACTCTTCTGGCAGAACGTGATCCAGGAGATGCTGACGTCTCTCTCGATGCTCAGCATGCAGATCGAGGCGCGAAAGTCCGCCCAGAGGCGGAACCCAGGGACGATCATCATCGACACGCCCGGCGGGACCATCACAAGCGAGCCCCAAGACGAAGCCGAGGAAAACGAGGTCTCTGAGGAGGCCCTCTTCGACGGCAGGCTCGCGGTGATCACGACGCAGGGAACCAGGATTCCCATTGCTGAGGTCCACCCGCTCTTCGCGTGCGGCGTGGCGAGCGACAACGGTGACCGGGCCCTCTCAAATGCCGTCGAATGCACGGTTTTCCAGATCAGCACGCCCCCGGGCGAGGTCTACACCCTGCCGCTGTCAGAGATCCGCGGCTTCCACTCGCTGTCACCGGAGCTTGTCCAGAGGATGCAGGCCCAGGCCGAGGCGCAGATGCAATTCGCAAGGCGTGCAGAGGGCGAGACTGACCAGCCATTCGGATTCGCGGCGTTCACATCGCTCTCCCGCAACGAGCGTGAGGAGAACGAGCCCCCGAGTTCGGATGGGCTCTACGAGCCGACACAGACGTCGGGCAACAATTCCTGACACAATCCGAACATTGATATTGACGCCGCGCTGTTTGTTCGTATTGTGTTCAGAATGGACACTGAGGACTACGACTACCGCGATGCGCTGCCGAGAGGCCCCGCGCACAGACGTGGCGCGGGGCTCAACCCGGGCAACCGGTTCGAGGACATACGGCTCCACGTGCTGGGCGAGGAGCTCGATCGGCAGATGGTCGAGCACGAGGACGAGGGGGGCGGGAAGATCCGCGTCGAGCGTCAGGTCTTCAACGACCGCACGAAGACGATCATCAACAAGGTCGCGCGCACGTCAGATGTGCCCTTCGACTGGACGGTAAACCCCTACCGCGGCTGCGAGCACGGGTGCATCTACTGCTTTGCGCGCCCGTTCCACGAGTACCTCGGATTCAGCGTCGGGCTCGACTTCGAGACGAAGCTGGTCGCCAAACCCAAGGCAGCGGAGCTCTTGAAGAAGGAGCTCGCGTCGCCCAGTTGGAAGCCAGAGCCGATCGTGATGTCTGCGAGCACCGACGTGTACCAGCCGATCGAGCACAAGCTCGGCATCGCGCGCCAGTGTCTGGAGGTGATGGCCGACTGTTACCAGCCGGTCTCGACGATGACCAAGAGCGCGCTCGTGCTGCGCGACGCGGATCTCTGGGCGAAGCTGGCGGACAAGAACGCGGGGCGTGTGACGGTCACGATCGTGACACTCGACCACGAGCTTGCGCAGAAACTCGAGCCTCGGGCGACCTCGCCCGCTGGTCGGCTCCGGATCATCCGTGAGCTGACGGGCGCGGGCGTTCCTGTGACGGTGAATGTCGCGCCTGTGATCCCGGGTCTGACCGATTCGGAGATGCCTCGGATACTCGAAGCCGTGCGTGACGCTGGCGCGAGGCGCGCCGCGTGGGTGATGCTGAGGCTCCCGTACCAGGTCAAGGATCTGTTCCTCGACTGGCTTGAGCGCAGCGTGCACCCCTCACGCGCGAAGAAGGTCGAGTCGCTCATGCGTCAGGCGCGGGGCGGCAAGCTCTACAACGCGAACAAAGACCGGGGCCGGGGCGGAGGGGCGCACGCCAAACAGATTGCGCAGAACTTCGATGTGTTCACCCGCAAATACGGGCTGAACCGGAACATCAAACCCCTGACGGGCGTGCACTTCACGCGGCCCGATCTGTCGGGGCAGATGGGGCTCTTCGCCCCGGACGGCACGGGGGATCAAGCTCGCGGTCAGTTGTTTTAAGCGTGAACACTCGCACTCAATGGTCGATCACGACCTTGCCCATGGCCTGCCCGCTCTCGAGCCTTGCGTGAGCCAGCCCTGTCTGCTCGAGTGAGAAGTTGGATTCATCGAGGACGGGCTTGAGGCCTCCGGCATCGACGATGGACGCGAGTTTGCGCAGGATCTCGCCGTGCTCTTCACGCTTGTGGTTGTGCAGCATGGGGATCAGCATGAACACGACATGCAGAGAGAGCCCCTTGAAGTGCGCAACCGAGAGATCGATCTCACAGAGCGAGACGGTTGTTGCGATCTGTGCGTTCAGTGCCGCCGCTTCAAACGAGTTGAGCATATTCAGGCCGCCGACCGAGTCATAGATCAGATCGAAGCCGGCGCCACCCGTGTGTTTTGTGACGTACTGGTCGACGGTTTCGGACTTGTAGTTGATTGGTATCGCGCCGAGCTGTTCGATCAGCGAAGTCTGCTTGTCGCCCCCGCCGGTCGAGTAGACATCAGCGCCGAAGTGCACGGCGAGTTGGAGCGCGACATGCCCCACGCCGCCCGACCCGCCGTGGACGAGGACCTTTTGGCCCTCAGCAATGCCCGCACGGATCAGTCCTTCGTAAGCGGTAATGCCGACGAGAGGCAGAGACGCGGCTTCGCGCATGGAGAGCGACTTGGGTTTGTGTGCCAGCAGCTTCGCGTCGGCGGAGATGTACTCGGCCAGCGTGCCGGGCAGGTCGGCGAGGCCACCCGCGCACCCGTAGACCTCGTCGCCCGGGGCAAACCCGGCCACGCCTTCACCGACGGCTTCGACCGTCCCGGCGAGATCCATCCCAAGAAGCGCCGGCGCTTCGGGCGAGAGCGGCAGGTCTCTGCCCATCTTGCGGATCATCGTGTCGACCGTGTTGACGCTCGACGCCTCGATCCTGACCAGAATCTGATCTGGTTTGGGCTTTGGTGTCGGCAGATCAGCGGGTTCGAAGACGGCGTCTGCACCGAACGAGTGAACTACCATGGCTTTCATATTCTTTTCCTATGCATTATCTGGAATTATTATTTTCTACAGGGGATGCCGAGACTCGAAGCGGACCATGACTACGCAAGTAGATCCATGATCTGTCATTGGTTGAAACATGTATCGAGCATCCCGATTCGTCAATCGAACCGATGTACGATCCTGGATTCAGCGGTACTGCGACGCCTGCCCCGTTTTGCTGAATGTGGATTTGCCCCTTGACCACAACGGCGCGGAGAGCCGGCGAATCGCTCTCCAGCACGCAGTCGTAGTTGGCTGGGATTTCAACGAGCAACGCGCTGGCGTCGGTATCCTGCGGATCTCCCCAGAGAAAGGTAATCTTTGGTCCCGTAGCAGGGTCGACATCGTCGGGTAGACGAAGCATGTTGGCTGATGAAGCATCAAGCCAGACGAGGTTTTCCGTGTGGATGTTGATCGCACGTTCGCCGTTATCTGAGGCTTCCTCGGGCGGCATCACGAGATACGGGCCATACTCGATCTCGATGTAGGCGAGTCGGCCCTCACCTTTCGCTGAGGTGATGTGTACTTCTCCCGCGGGCTGGGTCCAGTACGACCCCGGTTGCATCCAGGACTCCGCGGCTTGTGGGTCATCATTGTGAATGAGCCCTTCAATCACGATGCCGCGGTATGTCGTGTTGTGGATGTGGGGAGGCGATGAGAAATCCTCAGAGAACTTGACGAGAAAACCTGTGGCGTCTGCCCCAGTGCGATCTCCCCACAGATCAGCAGCTCGCGGGCCGGCAGAACCTCTCGCCGGGTTGAGTGCGCCCCACGGAACATCTGATGCAGAGACAATCTCGATGCTGCTGGCCTGAGCCGATTGGCGTGGATCAGACGCCAATCGATCTGTTCCCGCTCTGCAGGCGACGAGATTGAAGCCCACGCCGCAGACCAGTCCGAGTCGCAGGATAGCCTTCCCAGATACGGTCAGCTTGGTCATCAGAGGCGCTCCTTTGTTTCGTTTGCAGGTTGGGTCGATTCGTGGGCACCGTACGGCTATGCTGAGACTTCGACAAGTACCCACAAAAATGTAAGTAAGCAGTTTTTTGCTCGGACGAAACAGATGGCGCGGAACTACAACTGGAAAACAGGCTGTGATGTTGAGGCCACGCTAAGCGTGATCGGCGGGCGCTGGAAGCCCATTCTGGTGTGCCACTTGCTCTCGGGGCGCAAGCGATTTGGTGAACTGAAACGCCTAACACCCAACGCGACCGAGCGGATGATCACGCTTCAGCTCCGCGAACTGGAGGCAGATGGGGTGATCTCGCGTCACGTGTTCGCTGAGGTGCCACCCCGAGTCGAATACGCGATCACAGACTTTGGTCGATCGCTCGAGCCAGTGCTCGAATCCATGCAGAGTTGGGGCCGAAGCTTTAAAGCGCGACGGCTCGATGAGGAATCCGAAGTCCTCGCCTGCTCGCAGGTCGAGCAAGTCGAGTGAAGTTGATGTCTACGGCGGCCCAGTGAAAATATGGGTCGAAAGGTCTTTTTGTATGGGAATGCGGCCCTTGAAGCGGCGGTTGAACGCTCAAGTGAGGCGCTCATAGTAAGTTTGTTAGCCCTTTGCGGGCCCGGAGTGAGACGATGAGAACACTGGTGGCGATCCCCGTCTACAACGAGCAGAAGTACGTCGCGAATGTGCTCGAGCAGGTCCGTGAGCACGCCGACAACATCCTCGTCATCGATGACGGGTCCTCGGACGCCACCCCTCAGCTTCTGGCCAACTTCCCGGTCGAGGTCATCAGGCACTCGACGAATCGCGGTTACGGCAGGTCGCTGCTGGACGCGTTCAGGTGGGCTGCGGTCGATGGGTTCGACTGGATCATCACGATGGACTGCGACGAGCAGCACGAGCCCGCCTCGATCCCCGACTTTCTTGAAGCGGCGCAGGCGAGCCTTGCCGACGTCATCAGCGGCTCGCGTTACCTGGTCCCAGTGAGCGAACAGGATTCGATCGGTTCGCCCCCGCCCGAGCGGCGCGCGGTCAACTCGCTGATTACCGAAGAGCTCAACAGCCGGCTCGGGCTCACGCTCACCGACGCGTTCTGTGGCTTTAAGGCGTACCGCGTTGGTGCGCTCGCGGGTCTTTCGCTCGATG
>WUAK01000210.1 GCA_009827205.1 Phycisphaeraceae bacterium
CTCGCCGCGGGCGAGAAGGGCAAGAGGTACATCCTGCCCCACGCGAAGGTGATGATCCACCAGCCTTACGGCGGTGTGACAGGCCAGGCCGCGGACATCAAGATCCAGGCCGAGCAGATCATCAAGATGAAGCAGGGACTCAACCAGATCCTCGCCGACTGCACCGGTCAGTCCTACGACCAGGTCGCTAAGGACGCCGAGCGCGACAAGTACTTCGACGCGGAGGAAGCCAAGGCGTACGGCCTCGTCGACGAGGTGCTCGAGCACCCGCCCGCTGGCGCCAACGCCAACCCCGCGTTCAGCTAATCACCGTTCACATTACCCACAGACACCCCAATCCCGAGGAAGAAAATGTCCTACCTCGTTCCAATCGTCATCGAACAGTCCGGCAAGGGTGAGCGGTCTTACGACATCTACTCCCGCCTGCTCAAGGACCGTATCGTGTTTATCGGCGGCGGCATCAACGATGAGATCGCCAACCTCGCTGTCGCGCAGCTCTTGTTCCTCCAGAACGAGGACCCGAAGCTCGACATCCACATGTACGTCAATTCCCCGGGCGGCAGTGTCACCGCGGGTCTGGCGATCATCGACACGATGCGCTACGTCGCACCCGATGTCTGCACGTACATCTTCGGCCAGGCCGCCAGCATGGGAAGCCTCATCTCGTGCGCCGGGACCAAGGGCAAGCGCTACGCGCTGACCAACTCGCGCAACCTCATGCACCAGCCGCTCCTCTCGGGCGTCATGGAAGGCCAGGCGACGGACCTCGAGATCGAGGCACGCGAGATGATCAGGCTCCGCGACCGTCTCTACGGCATCTACGCCGAAGCGACTGGCAAGAGCACTGACAAGATCGAAGCCGACTGCGACCGAAACAACTGGCTCGACGACAAGGAGATGCTCGAGTACGGCCTCATCGACAAGGTCCTCGAGCACCTGCCCAAGAGCACCGAGGGCTGATCGGTTCACAAACCGAATGAACAGGGGCCCGGCGTGGGTATGCTCAAGGCATGACTACGCCGGGCTTCTGCGTTTTGTACCGTTTCAAGATCAAAACTGGTCGCGAGGACGAGTTCGTTGCGTCGTGGTCCGCGGTGACCCTCGCGTTGCGCGACTCCCGGGGTGCATTGGGATCGAGGCTGCACAGGGGACCCGATGGGCTCTGGTACGCCTATGCCCAGTGGCCCTCAGCAGAAACAAGGCTATTAGCGTTCGAAGGCGAGCCGGCAGACGCCGAGGCCTCCGCTCGCATGCGTGACACGATCGAGGAATCCCTGCCAGACATCGTGCTTGATCCCGTCGCGGACTATCTCATCCTCGATCGTCCCGAGTGAGCGGCTTCGCATCAGAACGCTACACTTGCGCCATGAAGCACGCGCTGAACACCGCGGCCATCCTTCTGGCACTTACGGCAATTGGCTGCAGTTCCGGTGCGCGCATCGCCAAGACCAACGACAAGCTCCGCCTCGAGCGCGAAACCCTGCGCGAGCAGATCGAGCAACTCGAAAGCGAGAACGCCGAGCTCAAAGCGAAGGTGTCCGAGCTCTCAATGCAGAACGATGCTTCACCCTCCAGCGATATCATCGCTGCTCTTCCTCGCGTCGCCAACATCGAGCTGACACGGTTCTGCCAGATCGAGAATACAGACGAAGGCCCAATGGCAATCGTGTTTGTCACGACGAAAGACGGCCGTGGCCGCTTTGCTCAAGCAGTCGGCACGTTCTCCATTGTTTTAGCAAATTCATCGATTCCAACAGATTCAGATGATTCGGATATCCGAACGTCGCCAGACACACTGGGGCACGCGGAGTTCGGACCGCTCGCGGTTCGCGATGCGTACACAACGGGTCTCTCGGGAACCTCGTACATGTTTAAAGTCCCTCTCGTACGCATGCCCGAGCCGATTGCGACCATCGGAGTGCGATTCGATGACGCGATGACCGGCGAGACACATTTCGCGAGAGCCGAAGTCAGCCCGTAGACGACTCTAGAACTCGACCAATACACCCAGGTACACATCCGCAGTCAGGACGCTGAACTCGGTGATGTCGGTATCGATGTCGAGGCTGGGCACCCAGAGCCAGCGGGTGCCGAAGTCGATCCAGACGTTGTCGACGATTCGTGCCTCGACACCTATCGGGAACTGCAGCGCGAAGCTTTCGTCGTCGTCGATCTCGTCGTTGATATCCGCGTCGACCATCGCGTACCCGGCGCCGAATCCCGCGTAGCCGCGGTAGCCTTCCGTCGTGATGTCGAACAGGATGTTGCCCATGATCGTCGTGACTTCGATATCGCCGTCGATGTCCTCGACGGTTGAGCCGTCCGAATCGATGACCGAGTCCGTGTCGTAGAACCGCTGGGCGAACTCGGCCTCGAAGCGGTACCCAACTCCCACGTCTGCCGGGCTCGGGCCAGGCCCGAGCCTGAAACCAACCGCGGCGTTGTACCCGATGCCGACTTTGGAGTTCAATTCGAGGTCATCGCTGATGCCGCTGTCTCGCTCGACATCGACATCGAACGGGAACACGACCGACACCGCGCCTCGGACATACACGTGCGGATGCACACCTGGAGATCCATAGACCGTTTCGTCCTGGACATACCGCTCGAAGCTCGGCGCGCTGAGGATGCCACCAGAGCCCTCGACAGGGATCGCAGCAGCTTTATGATTGTTTTCATCGGCGAGCGCTCCACCTGCCACGGCAAGGGTTGAGAGCACCGAAACGAAACGTGCTTTGATCATCTGGACCGCTCCTTCATAAGGCTTGCCACGCGATCCTAAGTCGCAGGGTCAGTGTCCGGGCAGAGGGAAACGCTCGCACATCGCCTTGACCTCGCCCCGGACCTGTTGCGTCACCCGCGAGAGTTCTTCCTCGCCCTCGAGCCCGGCGCTGAGCACGCGATCAATGAACTCAGCGACCGTTTTCATCTCATCGGGACCAAACCCGCGGGTCGTCGTCGCGGGGGTACCGAGTCGGATGCCGCTGGTGTGAACAGGCTTACGCATGTCGCCCGGGATGCCGTTCTTGTTGCAGATGATGCCCGCGTCCTCGAGCCACTTCTCCGCGGCCTTGCCCGTCAGGTCGCCCTCGGCGCCCTTCGGGTCCTTGGCCGTCAGATCAACGAGCATCAGGTGGTTGTCCGTCCCGCCCGAAGTGATCCGGTAACCCCGACCCGTCAGCGACTCGGCAAGCGCCTTGGCGTTCGTCACCACATCTGCTTGGTACTGCTTGTACTCGGGCTTGAGCGCCTCACCGAACGCGACGGCCTTTGCAGTGATAATGTGCATGAGCGGCCCGCCCTGCATGCCCGGGAACAGCGCGCGGTTGACCTTCTTGCTGATCTCTTCGTCGTTGGTCAAGATCAACCCGCCGCGAGGCCCGCGGAGGCTCTTGTGCGTTGTCGTCGTAACGACGTGCGCGTGCGGGAACGGGCTCGGGTGCTGCCCGCCCACGATCAGGCCCGAGATGTGCGCGACGTCCGCCATCAGTAGCGCCCCCACCTCATCCGCGATCGCACGGAACTTGGCGAAGTCAATCACACGCGGGTACGCGCTGTAGCCGCAGAGCAGCATCTTGGGCTTGTGCTCCAGGCACACCTCGCGGACGGCGTCGTAATCGATCTGCTCGAAACCCTCGCCGGCTTCGTCCCGCAAGAGCGGATAGTGGACCGGCTTGTAGTAATGCCCACTGAAATTGATGGGCAGCCCGTGCGAGAGGTGCCCGCCGTCGGCGAGCACGAGCGAGCAGAACGTGTCGCCCGGTTCCATGAGCGCCATGAACACCGCCGCGTTCGCCTGCGCGCCAGAGTGAGGCTGCACGTTGGCGTAGTCGCACCCGAACATCTCCTTCGCGCGGTCCTGGGCCAGACGCTCGATCGCGTCGTGGTGCTCGCACCCGCCGTAGTACCGCCGGCCGGGGTATCCCTCGGCGTACTTGTTCGTCATGCACGTCCCGCCCGCGTGCATGACAGCCTCGCTGGCGTGGTTCTCACTGGCGATCAGCTCGATCGTCGAGGCCTGGCGGTCCGCCTCGGCCTGAACAATGTTTGCCGCCTCCGGGTCCTGCGAGCGGATCAGCTCGACGATCTGGTCATGGATGCTCATGCTCGGATCGTACACCGAGCCAGGGTGCAGAGCAGCAGGTGCGCAGAATCACTCGGGCTTCCGCACAACCGTGTACAGCACGTTGTACAGATCGAACTCCGACAGGTCCTTCTGGCTGATCAGCGAGGCGACCTCCCGCATGAGTTGCGACCCGTTGGCCTGGTAGTGCACGATCTCGAACCCCGCGGCCTCCCAGGCCTCGCGTCCGAGCGGGTCGCGGACGTCGGCGGGCGCGTTGTACGAGCCGTCGTCGCGGCGCCACGCGCCGCCGCCCAGGTTGTAGATCACCGCGACGCCGCCCTCCTCGAGCGCGTTGTAGATCGCGCGCGCCGCGTCCTCGGGCTCGCCCCCGATGTCGATCGGATCGAACCCGGGCATGGGTTCCTCGGGCTGCACGTAGCCCCGCTTGAGCACGTTGCGCGCGATGATGACGTCGAAACGCCCGCCGAGCTTCTGGCGCAGACGCCAGTCGCTGAACCACTCACCAAGCGCGAGCGTGATCGAGCCCCGTGTGCCGTCCTCGGCGACCACGACGTCGGACAATCGCGTCGATCGGTAGAGTGTGTCGATCACGGGGTCGGCTTCGACACCGCACACCGTTGCGCCGCATCGTGCGAGCATCTCGAGCTGACCGATCTGGCCGTACCCGAAGTCGAGCACACGCTTGAACTTGAACGAATCGAACCCGCCGGCCTCCGCGGCAGCGATCAGCGCGGGCGCGTACGCGATGGGCGAGCCGTAGTTCGTCGCGTAGTACCGCGTCGGGCCGTACGTCACCTCGCGGAAATCAATGAGATCCGACTCAGAGAAATCGGTCGCCTGCTGCGCGGTGTACACCTCACGGTCGAACCCGCCCGGCTCGCGGGGCCCGACAAACAGCGTCGCACCCTTCACCTCGGGAAGCTCTCTGGCCTTATCAAGCCACTCCAGCACCGCCTGGTTGTTGACCACTTCCTCGACCCGCTCCGCCTCGGCAGCGAGCGCTTCGGGGCTCCAGTCGTACTGGGCTTGCGCACAGGTTGCCGCGAGACCCACAACGACAGCGATCGCTTCTCTGAGCATGGCGTACCTCCGCGGGTACTACCGAGTTGCCGCATTCAAGATGCGAGCGTCTTGCAAACTACTCAGGCAACTCCGCGATGGGCCTAGATCG
>WUAK01000022.1 GCA_009827205.1 Phycisphaeraceae bacterium
GTCTACCGCAAGAACGTGGGCGATGTGTTCCCGCAGAACCCGTTCAAGCAGCTCGAACTCGCGATCGAGGCGGTGTTCAAGAGCTGGAACGCGGACAAAGCCATCAGCTACAGGCGGATCGAGGGCATCGCCGGGCTCAACGGCACCGCGGTCAACGTGCAGGCGATGGTTTACGGCAACATGGGCGAAACATCGGGCACCGGTGTCGCGTTCACCCGTGATCCCTCGACCGGCAACAGCAACTTCTACGGCGAGTTCCTGATCAACGCACAGGGCGAGGACGTCGTCGCGGGCATCCGCACGCCAAAGCCAGTCGTCGAGATGAAGAAATGGAACAAGAAGGTCTACGACCAGCTCATCAGGAACAAGACCAAGCTCGAGAAGCACTACAAGGACATGCAGGACATCGAGTTCACCATCGAAGACGGCAAGCTCTTCATGCTGCAGACTCGCAACGGCAAGCGGACCGGTGCTGCGGCAGTCAAGATCGCGTGTGACATGGTGAAGGAGAAGCTCATCAACGAGAAGGAGGCGCTCCTGCGCATCCCCGCGGGTGACCTCGTGCAGCTCCTGCTTCCGAGCTTCGACGAGAAGAAAAAGGGTATCGCGACCATCCTGACCCGTGGTCTCCCGGCTTCGCCCGGCGCATCGGTGGGCAGGCCCGCGTTCACAGCAGAAGAAGCCGTCGAGCGTTCGCACGCCGGAGAGAAGGTCATCCTTGTCCGCAAGGAGACCTCTCCCGAGGACGTCGACGGCATGCACTCGGCGGTCGGCATCCTGACATCAACGGGCGGCATGACCAGCCACGCGGCGGTCGTCGCACGTGGTTGGGGCAAGTGCTGCGTCGCCGGTGCTGGTGAGATCCAGATCGATGCCGCCAAGGGCACATTCACGGTCAACGGCAAGAAGTTCGGCCGAAAGGACGAGATTTCGATCGACGGTGGCACGGGCGAGGTCATCGAGGGCGCGCTCTCGACCGTGACCCCGGAGCTCTCGGGCGACTTCGCCAAGGTCATGCGCTGGGCAGACAAATACGCCACGATGGCTGTCCGCACCAACGCCGACGCCCCCGCGGACGCCCAGCGAGCCCGCGAGTTCGGTGCCAAGGGCATCGGGCTCACACGGACGGAGCACATGTTCTTCGAGGGTCCGCGTATCAAGGCGATGCGTGAGATGATCCTCGCCGAGACCGTAGAGGATCGCGAGACAGCGCTGGCCAAGCTCCTGCCTTACCAGCGCGACGACTTCATCGGCATCTTCCGCGCGATGAACGGACTGCCCGTGACGATCCGCCTGCTGGACCCGCCGCTGCACGAGTTCCTCCCTCACGAGAAGGAGAGCCAGAAGGAACTGGCAGACTCGATGCGTGTTCCGGTCGCCAAGGTCAGGCAGCGTGTCGCGATGCTGCACGAGCTGAACCCGATGCTCGGACACCGCGGTTGCCGCCTCGCGGTGACCTACCCCGAGATCCTTCGGATGCAGGTCCGCGCGATCGTCGAGGCCGCCATCGAGTGCGTGGGCGAGAAGGTCCGCGCGATGCCAGAGATCATGATCCCGCTCGTGGGCACTGTTCAGGAACTCCGCCTGCTCCGCAAGGAAGCCGAGGACGTGATCGCCCAGGTCAAGAAGGAGATGGAGTTCAAGAAGCGACTCGATATCAAAATCGGAACGATGATCGAGATCCCCCGTGCAGCGCTGACCGCGGAAGATATCGCGCAGGAAGCAGACTTCTTCAGCTTCGGCACCAACGACCTGACCCAGCTCACGTTCGGCTATTCACGCGACGACGTGAACACCTTCCTGCCCGACTACATCACCCAGGGTGTGCTGCCCGTTGATCCATTCCAGAGCCTCGACCAGACAGGCGTTGGTCAGCTCGTGCAGGCCGGGTACGACGGGGGCAAGGCCGGCAACCCAGATCTGAAGGTCGGGATCTGCGGCGAGCACGGCGGCGACCCGTCGAGCATCGACTTCTGCCACCGCATCGGACTCGCCTACGTCAGCTGCTCACCATTCCGCGTGCCGATCGCAAGACTCGCCGCGGCACAGGCTGCGATCCGCAACGGCTGATCGCCAGCACACAGTCCACACACAAAGTGGGCCGGTCCTTTGCGGGACCGGCCCTTTCTCTTGTAATCGATCAGTGAGTGATACGAATCAGCGGACTTCGTCGAGCTTCGCCTTGGCGTTTTTGATCGTCTCGCCCTTCTTGTACTCTTCATCACGGAAGACCACGTTGTGGTCGGCGTCGAGCACCATCACCACTGGCATGCGCGCGATGTTGTACGAGGTGCTGATCCGGCCGCCGTTCGTGAGCACGATCACGTCCTCGCGATCCCGCTCGAGCAGCATGTTCACTGCATCCTCGGGGTTCCGCTCGCGGAGCGTGAATGTCACGACCTGCGCATCGTCGCCCGCGTGGTCATCCAGGTCCACGATCTCATCAACCACATCGATCGAGCTCGGGACCCAACTCGCCCAGAAAACGAGCGCCACAGGCTTACCCTCAAAGTCGCTCAGGTTCACCGACTCACCGAATATGTCGGAGCCAGTAAAGGGCGGGGCGGGCTTGCCGACCTCGGGTGCGTACGCACGGCCGTCTTCGGTTTGGGTCTGCTCGACCTCCTGAGAACCGGTCATGCTCGGGAGGGTGCCTGACGCTTGTCGATCCGGCAGGTTGCGTACGGCGAACGAGTCCGGTGCATCGATCTCGAACCGTTCGTCTGAGATCTCTGAGTTGAGCGCGACAGCCGAGAACTCGTAGTCACGCGTCGCGTCTTCCATGAGTTCCTCGACGATCTTGCGGGGGAAGCCGTCAGCGGAGCTGATGTACCAGCGCAGCGGTAACGACGGACCGACGTACTCGGCGCGGATCACATCGCAGAGCGTGCCCTCGACCACTTCAGTGCCGAGCGATTCGAGCTTGGCAGCACCCAACTCTTTCGCATAGGGCTTGCTTGACGCGAAAAGGTAGTGCAGGCCGAGCAGATCGGCGCTGCTGTAAACGGTGCCCTTGGCGTACCTGCCGACAGCGTGCACGACTTCTTTGTTCTCGATGTCGAGCCACGAGGCTTTGTCGCCCTCTTTGATGACGGTAAAGCTGATCTGGTCGGATCCGCCGATGTTGTCGGCATTACCGATCATCGCGCGTGTCCAGGTGCCGTCCTCGTTTCGCCTCAGCCAGGCATTGCCGTCGGCGCCGAGTTTGAACGCAGCAAGGACACCCGTATCCGCGTTGATCTCTGATGAGATCGACAGCTCAACAGTGTTCGTTTCGCCGAGCAGTTCCTGGGCTCTCTTGAGGACATCAAGAGCAGCCGGATCGAGGCGGGAAGCATCGGTCGCGGCATTCTCGCTGGCAGGCTGTGTAGGCGGCGGCATCGATTCCTGGGACTGCGCTGCGCCGGCGGCGAGGCAGAGTGCGATGGTCATCGTGGCGACGTGGCGTCGTCTGGTCATCTGCTATATCTCCTGCGGAACGGGTCGGCGTGATCGGCAGCCCACCCGGGTCTGTCATGCTAGCGGGCACCCGGCCCTGTCGGTACCCATTCTTCTCAGTTCCGGCCTTGAACCGGCCCTATACCGGTCCAATCTCACGGGCCGATCAGACGACCAAGAGCCTCCCCGGGGGACGCGGTCGCCATGAGCCTCTCCCCGACAAGGGCGATCCGGACGCCCGCCTCCGCGAGTCGGCCGAGATCCTCGGGTGTGCCGATGCCCGATTCGCTCACCAGCATCCTTGGGTTCGGCACCTCGCCGACAAGACCAATCGTGTGGTCAAGATCGACCTTCATTACCCGGAGGTCACGGTTGTTGATACCGATGAGCACCCGGTCGGGGTGCGTCGCCCCGGCCAGCGAGACCGACCGCTCAAGATTCTCCCGATCGTGAGATTCGAGCAGAACGCCCATCCCCAGTTCCACCGAGAGCGCGATCATCTCGCTGATCTGGCTATCTGTCAGGCACTCGGCGATCAGCAGCACCGCGTCCGCGCCGTGGGCTCTGCTCTCGAAGATCTGCCACGGATCAACCGTGAAGTCCTTGCGGAGCACGGGCAGGGGCACCGCGTCCCGCACGCGCTCGAGGTAGCTGAGCTGGCCCGCAAAGTATCTCTCGTCCGTCAGGCAGCTGATCGCCCGCGCACCCGCGTCGTGATACTGTCTGGCGATGTCCTCTGGTGCAAAGCCATCTGATTCGCGCGGCTCATACTCGGGCCTGATCCAACCCGCGGACGGGCTCTTGCGCTTGATCTCTGCGATGACCGCGGCTCTCAGATCTCCAAGCGGAGCAAGAAGGCTGCCCACGAAGTCACGGGCGGGAGGCGCCCGCCTCGCTCTCGCCTCAACCTCTGCCAGAGGCACGCGCGACATGCGCTCGGCGACTTCCGATTTCTTGAACTCGATGATCTCGTCGAGGATGGTGGCCATGGGTCTCATTGTTGCAGCCCCGAGCGTCGCCAGCGCTCAGGATGGCAGCGACTCTGGCACAACGCACCCATTGCTGGCCGCTGTCGTGATTGCGCTGGGCATCCTGACCCTCGTGGTCCTCTGGAAACGCGATGTGTTCCACCCTGGCTCGTTCAAGCGGATCGAGCCCGCCGAGGCTCCGCCGCCCGAGTCGGGGTTGGTGCTCTTTGCGATGCTCATAGGGTGTCTGATTGTTTCCGCGATCGCTGCGGTCTTTGTCACCCAGGCGCAGGGCGTCGATCCGGAGGTCGGCAGGACCATGCCAGAGCAGGGCGTCTTCACGCTCCTCGTCGGATTCGCGGGCGTCGCAGCGGGGGTGGGGGCCGTGCTCTTGGCGCGCCGGACATGGAAGCTTGATCGGTTCCGGTTCACGGCTTCCGGCTATCTCACTGGTCTGCTGCTCGGGCTTGCGCTCTACCCGCTTCTGCTCTCTGTGACGATGCTCTCGGGTTACGTCTTCAGGCTGCTCGGCTCCCCGCCCGGCGATGGGATCGCGCACGAGACGCTCAACACGATCGTCGCGCCCGAGTCCGGTGCCTGGCGCTGGGCGATCATCGCGGGCGCCGTTGTGCTGACTCCGATCTTCGAGGAGCTCCTCTTCAGGGGTTTGCTGCAGAGCGCCGTCGTCTCGATCGTGCGGAACCGGTGGATCGCGGTGCTGATCGCGTCGGCTCTCTTCGTCGGGCCTCACATCGGGCCCGCGATCCAGCCCCACGTGCTGCCCGCGATCGGCGGCCTTGGGATCGCCATGGGCGTCGCCTACGAGCGGACCGGCAAGATCAGCATCCCCATCGCGATGCACGCGATGTACAACGGAATCAATGTCGGGGTTTCGTTTCTGATCGCGTGACTGCTCTCCTACACTCTGCCCAATGACTACAACGAGCCAATCCGCCGGCAAGAACCGCGTCCTCACGGGCGACACACCCACGGGCCGACTCCACCTTGGGCACTGGGTGGGCAGCGTCGAGCAGCGTGTGAAAATGCAGGACGACTACGACTGCTACTTCCTGCTCGCCAACATGCACGCGTTCACCACCCGCGCCGATCAGCCGGGCGATATCCGCCAGGACACGCTCGAGATCGTCAAGGACTGGCTCGCCGCGGGCATCGACCCTGTGCGATCAACGATCGTGCTACAAACAGAAGTTCCTGCGATCGCGGAGCTGTCGTGGTACTTCGCGATGCTGATCCCATTCAACCGCGTGATGCGGAACCCGACGCTCAAGACAGAAATCGAGACCAAGGGCCTGGGCGATAGCTACCCGTTCGGGTTCCCGATGTACGCCGTGGGTCAGTGCGCGGACATCCTCGCGTTTCGCCCCGAGTTCGTTCCCGTGGGAGAGGACCAGGTCGCGCACATCGAGATGTGCCGAGAAGTCGCGCGCCGGTTCGATCAGCTCTACTGCGGCGTCGACTCGCACGCAGAAGATGAGGCCTACGAGCAGTCGGGCGCGGTCTTCCCCGTGCCCAAAGCACTCGTCGGGAAGGTCGGGCGACTGATCGGGACCGACGGCACGAACAAGATGTCCAAGAGCCTGAACAACGCGGTCTTCCTCTCTGACACGCCCAAGCAGGTGAAGAAGAAGATCAACGCGATGTACCCGGGCCAGAGCCGCGAACCCGACGAGCCGGGCGATCCCTCGATCAACCCCGTGTTCCAGTACGCCGACGTGTTCATCAAGGACGAGGCGTTCGTCGCCGAGCTCCGCGAGCGGTACACCAAGGGCGACAACCTGGGCGACGGGCACGTCAAGGCGCACGTGATCGAGGCGGTCAACGAGCTGCTCGAACCAATGCGGGCCCGCCGCGCCGAGTACGAAGGCCCGGGAGGCGACGACGCCGTCATCGACATCATCCGCGCCGGCACGGCTCGCGCCAACGCGACCGCCGAAGCCACGCTCTACGCAGCCAAGGAAGCGATGAAGCTCGACTTCGGTCGACGCGATCTGAACTGGAGATAGTCAGCAGCGTGTGCGGCTACTACTGGTCTCGCTCGATCGCTTCGAGTGTGCGCAGAGCCCGCCAGAGCAGATGCGCACGCGTCTCTTGTGTGCGCGTCTGTGACAGATCAGGGTCGTTTGCCACCTGACGCGAAAGCTCGGCGCTGTACCACGAGACATCCGCAATGGCATCGCGATGGTCGGCCATCCACGACTCGCGAACGGGCGGCCCGAATCCGAGCTCACCGAGCGTTCCACCGACCGCGAGGCCGCTTTCGTTCGCCAGCCTCGCAAGACGCCCTGAGAGCAGCGCGGGGCCGTGCGAACCGCGGAGACTGATGAGGTTGCCCGAGGTTCGTTGGCGCGAGATCTCGCTCGGCCCACGGATGAGTTCGCTCGCGAGCCCGTCGACCGCGCCGGTGAGCTCGTACGTCACGAGCCTGCGCGTGGCGGGGGACATCTCGAATCCGGGCCAGCTCTCGAGCGCTGACAGATCTGTGAACGCGTGCACATCCGCGAGCGTGCGCATGACGTCGCGCGTCAATTTGAGATCCTCGGCAACGCCCTCGCCCGCGCCCCGCCCGCCGGGTGTCCCCCAACCGGCGAGCCACTGGTTCTGCATGTTCTGGAGCCTGAGCGACATGTCGTTGCGCCTGTCCCCGATCACGCGGTCCGCCGGCTCTCTGAGCTGTTCGATCTCATCCCAGAGATCCAGCTGAGCGTCGAGTTCGCGAAAGAGTCCGAGGCTCAGCTCGCGCAGTTCAGGGTCGTCCATGTCCTGTCCGAGCGCAAGCAATCGGTCAGCGATCGCTTCATTCGCTCTGTCCCCCGAGCTGTCGCCGGGCGAGAACCGCTCTGAGAACCTGACCAGGCTGCGGAAGTCGGAAGCGAGGGTTTCCTGTGTCGTGATCGCTGTCAGCTCAGCAGGGTTGGTCAGGTTGTTTGGGTCGACGAGCAGATTGATCGCCGCGTCGCGCGCGTTCACGGTCGCGTTGCGCACGTCGGGGATGAGCGAGCGCCACGCGATGCGGACCTGTCTGAGCAGCGACTCGTCGCGCTGGATGTTGCCAAGCCATTCTGCGGTGTCGAGCGTCTGTACCGCCAGCTCGGTCGCCGCGAGCGCGCCGTTTGCGGGTGTACTCCGCTCGGCGAGCGCCTGAGAAGCCCGGCTCCTGAGCCGATCAGCTTGTCGGCCCGGACCCATCTCTGTCAGCTGCTCGATGATCCTGCCCTGTGCGATCAGCAGCATGAGTTCCTTGTCGCGGCTTTCAGGGTCAGCGGTGTCGAGCGTTGCCGCAAAGTCATTGATCAACCGATTCCGCGCGGGCTCTGCGAGCCACACCGGGAAGTTGAGCACTGTGTCCGCAGCAAGCACGATCAGTGATCGTCGAGCCCGCGCTTCCCGCTGATAGCCCGGCCAGGAAGCCATCAGCTCGAGCCGATCGGCAAGCTCACGGAGCCGAGACAGGTCCACGTCGGACACCCCCGCCTCGGCTAGCGGCGCCAATATCTCGACAAGCACGACCTCGGACTGGCTCCCTCCGAGCACCACCCAACCCTCGGTCTCCGACGATGAACCGCTGACGAGAGCGAGCTGCGCAAACGCGAAACGCAGATCTCGATCGAGCTGCTCAGGGGTGAGCAGTTCGCCGCGTCCCCAGTCCACACGCGCTTCTTTCAGATCCGCAGCAAGGGCGAGCGTCACAAGCCGATCGCGGGGGGTCTCGATGAGCTCGTCGAGTTCCTCGAGCCTTCGGTCGATCGTCATCGCCGTGAGCACAAGGTGAGAGCCTTCGGTGCCCGCGTTATCCCCCATCCGCGCCAGTTCAGCTGCCGCGAGCCTGAGCTCACGCTTGGCGGACCTGACCGCCTTCTCGTTCGGATTGGTTTGTGTGGTCAAGGGCGCAAAGCGGTCAGCGCCGCGCTCGAAACGCTGCGCCAGCTCCTCGGCGATCAGGCTCGTGCCGCGCCTTGGCGCATCCGGGCCTCCGAGGTTGAGCCGCTGTGCGTCAGCCTGCGCAGCCAGCGCGGCCAGCAAGCACCATCGCACCGCGGTACACGTCTTCAAGCCGTGCGACCATCGACTCTGCCGCGAACTCCGCTTTACACCAGTCTCGTCCATGCTCCGCAAGTCTAGTGCGAAGCTCGTCGTCGTCGTAGAGCCTTGCGATGGAGTCACGGAGTCCCTTGATATCGCCCTGTTCGACCAGAAGCCCGGTCTCTTCGTGCCTGCACGCCTCCCGCGTGCCGTCCGAGTCGTACGCGACCGGGCAGACACCCGTCAGGAGCGCCTGCGGAACTGTTCTGGGCAGCCCTTCGCGGTAGCTCGGGTGCGCCAGCACATCCATCGCCCGGATCATGGCCGGCACCCGCCCGGTCTCGACCAGGCCTGTCGCCACGAGCTGCGCCCGCACCCCAAGCTCGGACGCCTTGGCGAGCAGCCGGTCGCGCCACCAACCGTCACCCACCCAGAGCAGCTTCCAGTCGGGGTGGCTTCGGAGATCATCCGCGAGCGCGTCGAGGATGTCGTCGTGTCCCTTGTGCTGCGCAAGCCTCGCGACAGTCCCGATGACAAAGTCGTTCTCGCTGAGCCCGAGCTCGTCGCGGATCTCGCTCTTCGTCTCGCCCTCTTCTGCGCTGAGATAGGGCTTGATCTCCATCCCGCTGCGCACGGTCGTGTACAAACCCGGCGCGCCGATCCCGCGCGACAGGAACTGCTCGGTCATCGCGTCGGCGACACTGACGATAGTGTGGCACCGCTTTGCCGCGAATTTCTCGGCGATCTCGTAGATCTTGTTGGTGAGCTTGATCTTCGCGCGGCTGAGCCCCCCGCCCTCAACGGGCATGAAGGGCGGCCCGTGAATCGTGTGCACGATCGCGGGCCGCGTTGTGCCCCCTATCCCCTTCTGGGGAGAGGGTTGGGGTGAGGGGGAAGCATCTCCAAACTTCCAGGCAGCCCATCGTCCGAGGACACCCGCCGTCGATGAATGCGTGTGCACAACGTCGGGCTGCACGTCGCGCAAGAGGTTCTTGAGATCGCGGTGGAAGCAGAAGTGGTCCCTGAGCGGGTTGAGCTCACGGACCATGTTGGGCAGCTCGTGCAGCGTGATCCCTCGCCCGTCGTCGGTCCGGAACGCGCGTGCTCTTTCGAGCATCGAGCCCTCGGGCCCGAAGATCGGTCCGTACGCGAGGTGCACATCGTGGCCGAGGCGCGCCTGGCCCTCGCACGAGAGGATCGTGTTCTCCTGACTCCCGCCCAGGATGAGGCGCGTCGAGATGTGCAGGATCCGCATCGGCAAGCTGCAGATACGGTACTCGCCTCAGCCCTGGTTGTAGTAGAAACGCTCGTGGACGATCTTGCCCTTATCGTTCCATCGGGCGACGACGACCTGCTCGACGTGGTAGTCCTTGCCGTCGGTGCCGACCCAGTCCATGACGTTCTCGTAGATGGAGGTATCGCCGTCGACTGCGACCGCGCGGGCCTCGAAGTTCTTGAACTCCTTGACGGAATCGACGAATCCCTGCTCGCGCTCGAGGTTCGCCGCCAGGCCGACCGTGTCGCCGTAGGCGGGCTCGGTCATGACCGTGTCCTCGGCGTAGAACTCCTTCATCGCGTCCATGATCCTGCCGCCGCGGACGTACTCGAGCAACTCGTTGATCCTGACTGACATGACTCGGCTCCTTGGTCTGGGGCCAGATGGGCCCGAATATTAGTTGTTCAAACAACTATATCGTCTAAAGACCAGCCAATCATGCACCCGGGCGAAAAATTTTGAAATGCCGAAGCTCTTCGCCGCCGTAATAGGCGTTTGTGGTCCCCAGATCGTCGAATCCGAGGCCCAGGAGCACTTTCTGGGACGCGGTGTTGCCCATGTCCGTGACGCCCAGGAGCTCGTCGATCTCGGTTTCCCGCCACACCGATCCGAGGACAGCTTTGCCCGCCTCCTTGGCGTATCCCTGCCCCCAAACGCTCGGGCGGTAGCGGTAGGCCAGCTCGATCTCGGGGCCTTCCCAGTTGTAAGGGAGGATGCCGCAGTCCCCGATGATCTCGCCCGTGTCTCTCAGGGTGACGGTCATCAGCGAGACACCCTGCTCGTTGAAGAAGGCGATGCGCTTGCGGAGAGATGCCTCGACCATCGCGAGATCGCGCGGCGCACCGTCGCCGATGTACTTCATCGCCAGTGGATCGCTGAAGACGCCCTCGTAGAGATCCCGCGCATCCGACTCGAGCGGCTCGCGGATGATCAATCGCTTGGTGACGAGCTGGAGCATGGCTCAGAGAGCGTACGCCCGCACTCAGGGCATGTATTTGTTGTGAGGCCGACCAGGAAGTAGCCGCGGATTCCCTTGTTGCCCGCAGGTCAATAAATGCTGAGATTGATTCGCTACGACGCGTTCTTTATATGATGCAACGATGTCAGAAGTTCCTCCAATACACAAGAAGATCGCTTGGCACATCAGAGATTGCTTCGGCGGGGATATGACAGTCAAAAATTATTATGGGGATAACGACAACATCACCATCGACATACTTCGTTGTGAAGCATCTCCCTACGAAGGGGTGGCAAGCTTTTCAACCGTAGGACTATCGGATATGTTGGGCTGGGAGAGTTCCGATGGAACGCCATTTGGGATTGAATTGGTCGGTGCCGCGCATGACGCATTTGACGAGTTTGCGAATTTACTCGCCTCTGCAGCAAGGATGGTCAAAAGACTAGAAATTCATTGCAAGCCACACCAGATACTTGAGGGTGTAGTTGCAGATTACGAAGTATCTTCAACCATGTGCCATATGATTTGTGTGGATCCATTCTTGTGGAATCCTGGCCCAGAGACGCTAGATCTCGGGGAAACTATGACCGTGTGGCTTCAGGTATTACCCATTTCGGAAAGAGAATTTCAGTATTCACAATCAAATGGACCAGAAGCGATGCTCGATCAACTCGGATCGGCGGGATATGACATACTCGATCTGAACCGGCCCTGTTCCGCAAGTACGAGTTGATGAGCGGGCGAGGGGGCACCCATGGACGGAGTGTGTCGGTAGTGCTCGCGCACTCACGAATTTGTCTCCTTAGTACCGAATCCACTCAAGCCTCAGCCCCTGCGGCGGGAGCGTTGGCCCCGCGTTTCGGCGGTCTTTGCTCTCGATGATTGAGCCGATCGCGTCCGGCGCGATCTTGCCTCGGCCGACCTCCATCATCGTGCCCGCGATGATGCGCACCATGTTGTAGAGGAACCCGCTGCCCGAGACGCGGATGACGAAGCGGCAACCAATATCTGAGAATGACTCAGTGGGGGCGGCGTCCCGCCGCCCATTGTGAGCGTCTTCATCGGGGCTGGCAGGGCGGCGAGACGCCACCCCCACCTGGTCAACCTGCTCAACCGTGCAGCTAAAGATCGTGCGCACGGTTGTGGTCCTGCCGTGGTTGATCTGCGCGAATGCCGCGAAGTCGTGCTCGCCGACCATCGCCGCCGCGGCTTGCTGCATGCTCGCAAGGTCCAGCTCGTACCACGTGTGGAAGACGTACGCCCTGTCCCAGAGCGGGCGGACCGGGCCGCACTCGATGGTGTAGGTGTACTCCTTCTCCGCGGCGCCCCCGATCGGGTTGAAGTCGTGGGGGACTACATCCGCGCCGGTGATCAGCACATCGCGGGGGAGCTTGCTGTTGAGCGCCTTGACGAGCGACTCCGTGCCGCGCGATTCGGGCCAGCCGATGCCTTTATCTTCGATGGGCTCGCTGGTGAATGCCGCGACCTGCCCGAGCGCGTGCACGCCCGAGTCGGTTCGGCTGGCGCCCATGACCACCACGTCCTCGCGCAGCACGTTGCGGACTGTCTCTTCGACCACGCCCTGCACGGTTCGCAGCGTTGTCCGGCGGGTCGGGTCGTCCGGATCGGGCGGCTCCTGTTTCTGCCAGCCGCAGAACTCGGTGCCGTCGTAAGCGATGGTGAGCTTGTACCTGGGCACGCTACCGCTCGCCGTCCGCGCTGGGCTCAGAGTCGGTGTCGGACCTGATCACACGCACCTCGCCCTTGTCCTTCTTACGCTTTGGCCCGAAGCGACCCTTCTCAGACTCCGCCCACCTGTCCGACCAGCGGAACCAGTAGTACGTGAAGGGCGTCCCGATCACGATGATCGCGATGATGCTGAGAATGGTTGGGAGGAAGAGGTTCACGAAACCGACCTCGGTCTGCTGACCGGAGCTTTATAGCTCCACCATCTCCATGTCCGGCTCCTGCTGGACATCGGTCACGGGCATCGAGACTTCCGTCACGAACACGCCGAGCGAGGCGCTCGCCTGCGCCATCTCGCGGCGGGTGTCGGCGGCGTTGTAGAGCCTCGTCGACTGCGTGCGCGTCTCGACCGAAGTCGGCACCTGCCCCGGCGCTTCGTCAACGCGCGAGACGGTTTTCTCAACTGCGCCGAACCGGTCGCCCTTGAGCAGGCTCAGCATGTCGATCGCGATCTGCGCCTCGGGCTTGCTGTTCTCGGAGACGGGGACCGCCTGCTCGAACGCCTGGATGGTGTTGCCCGCGTTCTCGAACGTGCCCGCCTTCTCGGCCCACGTCGCGCCGGTCAGCACGATGTCGGCCTTGTCCATCACGCGGCGCTGGTGCGTGTCGATCAGAACCGTGAACACGTTGTCCAGCGAATCGGCGAACGACTGGTCGGCCCACTCGCCCGGGTAGTTGCCCGTCACGATCGCAGCCCCGAACTCGCCCGCCGCCAGCTTCTTCGCCGCGGCGTCGAAGTCGTGCACGCCCTTGTTGAACGACTCCAGCACCCGCCGCACGCCGCGGGCGTTGGGAGCCTTCTCGGCATACATGACGAACGCGCCCTCGTCGCCTGGCTTGGCGCCCCTCGGGAACGCCTTGTCCTCGCCCCTGAATGGGACGTGACCGACAGCAAACTCGGCGCCGGGGTCGATCTCGTCGGCGAGCTTGGCGAGTTGGTACGCGTCCTCGCAGCTGAGCATCGGGCTGACGATCAGGAGCGTCTTGGTGCCCTCGCCCTTGGCTTTCTTGAGTCCCTCGATCGCCTCGTCGTACGCCTGCGCAAAGGTGCACTCGTCGAGCGCGCCGAAGCGTCGGCGGTAGGGGGTCTCGAGCCTGTCCTCGTGGACGTGCTTCCAGCCGTAACGGACCTCGTCGGTGATCCACCATCTGTTGATGGCCATGTTTGTGCGTGGCTTGAGGCGATAGACCTTGCCCTCGTTGTGCTCGATGGTGATGTTGTCGCCCGAGGCGGTGATGCCGTCGATAGAGGGCGTGCCCTTGAGGAACCACACGCGCTGTGCAAAGAGGAAGTCCTTGTCGAGCAGCGCGCCGACGGGGCACAGGTCGATCACGTTGGCGCTGATCTCGTTGTCGAGCGGCACACCCGGGAAGACGTCGATCTCGCTCTTGTTGCCCCGGCCGTGGATTGAGAGTTCCGCGGTGCCCGCGACCTCGCGCGTGAACCGAACGCAGCGTGTGCACATGATGCAGC
This sequence comes from Phycisphaeraceae bacterium, assembly GCA_009827205.1. Lineage (GTDB taxonomy): Bacteria > Planctomycetota > Phycisphaerae > Phycisphaerales > UBA1924. The sequence continues at coordinate 13,902 of WUAK01000022.1, forward strand.
GGTCGGAGTAGATGTAGACGTTGGGCCCAAGGTCCTTCTTGGCCTGCTTGACCTTGGATTCCTGGAAGCGCGACACGCCCCGACCGTACTCGAAGCTGTAGTCCTGAAGTTCGCACTCGCCAGCCTGGTCACAGACCGGGCAATCGAGCGGGTGATTGATGAGCAGGTACTCCATGACCGCTTTCTGGTTGGCGACGGCTCTCGGGTTGTCGGTGTAGACGACCATGCCGTCGGCGGCATCGGTCGAGCAGGTCGGCTGGAGCTTGCCGCCCATCTGGGGTTCGAGCTTGCCCTCGTTGCGGGGGTTGGGTGCCCAGACCTCGCCCAGGCAGATCCGGCACTGCGCCGGGATCGACAGCGAGTCGTGGTAGCAGTAATAAGGAACCTTGACGGAGTTGTTGTTGGCGACCTCGAGGATCTTCTGACCCTGCTCGAACTCGCACTCGACGCCGTTAATGGTGATCTTGGGCATAGCCGGGGATCGTAGCAGGCCTGATGGGGATGCGGGGGAGCCAAAAACGACCCGAGGGGACGACTCTGTGCCGTCCCCTCGGGGGTGTTCCGGAGCTGCAACGTGACGATCACTCGCTCATCGCGGTGTCGATGTCGTTGTAGCTGAAGTTGTCGAAGGTCAGGAAGACGCCAGCGCCGCCGCCCGAGCGGGGGTCGCTGACGAACTCGTGGGTTTCGGTGAAGGACTGCTGACCGCTGGCAGCCAGGCCCAGAATGCCCCAGGCGGCCTCGCCACCGACCGACCAGTTGCCTTCCTGGAAGGCGTTGAGTGCTTCCTCGTTCGGGAAGAAGATCACAAAGTCGGCGTACTGGCCGAAGACTCCAAGCCCGAGGTTGATCCGTGCGTGTCTGCTGTAGCCGAGCACCTCGCCAGAGTTGTTGTAGATGAGCCCGTCGCTGCCGCCGCCGCCCACGAAGTAATTAATGCCGGAGAATTCACCTGGGAAGACAGCCCACGCGTGGCTGCTCTTGACGAGCCCGTCGAATTCGATCTCGGTGTTCGAAAGGTGCGTGACCGTCGCCTGGCACTCTGCCTTGGTGATCTCGTACGCCTCAGGGGTCAGGCCCGTCGCGGCGCAGCCGCCAAGACCCGCTCCCAGAACGCTCAGACCCAGAACCGCCTTCATCTGCTTCTTCATTTTGATCTCCTGTCACACGAATTGATGAGAGTCGCTGATCACGGATCACAAGATAGTGACCACAAACAAATCCTAGCCCGCCCCTCGGGCTTCTGTCGCGGCGGCTCTCAAACAGAATTCACAAAAACACCCCGGCTTGGCTGCCCACTGCGGACGGCGAAGCCGGGGATGCTTGTACGGAATCGAGCTTCGTGTGTTACGCGCGGCGTCTGCGAGCGACCGCGAGTCCACCCAGTCCGAGCAGCGCCAGTGACCCGGGTGCCGGGACGATCTCGAACGAGATCCGGTAGATCTCGTCACTCGAGCCAAACTGGCGATCGAAGGTGTAGCCCGCCGCGGTCGTGAGCCCGTTGAACACATCCAGATCCTGGAAGTCGAACTCGACGACGCCGTTCTCATCGATCCGGTCGTCGTTGACCGAGCCCTGGAGGAACGCGGCACCGAACGCGCCGTCGACCTCCGAGCCAGCGTCCCAGACGTCACTGCCGAACTGCGAGATCGAGCTGATCTGCAGGTTGCCGTTGTTGTCGAAGAGCTGGTACGCGGTCGGCGAGTCGTTGCCGATGAAGTAGTCGTTGCTCGGGACGACCATCGCGCCGAACGTGAAGTACTGGTTGACCGATGGGTCAACGGTAAACACCGCCGACGCCGTGCCGCCCGGGAGAAGCGGGCCGGCTGGGTTGGGCACCACGGTCCCGAGCGTGGCGGTAGGGTCCGCAGCGCCAAACTCTGGGAACCAGTCGGCGCCGCTGCCGCCTTCTGCGATCGAGATGATCGCCTGGCCTGCGGCGGAGCCGTTGTCGAACGAGTCGTACGTGCCGTTGTTGAAACCGAGGCGCAGCGGCGCGAACGCGACGCTGTTGGTCGGCGCCAGGTTCTCAACCGTGACCTGAACCTCGACGGGCTGGCCGAGAGCCGCCGTCGCGGGCAAGGCGGACCCGGCGAGCGCGATAAACGATGTCGTGATCTTTCTCATAGGTGCTTTCCTCCTGCACAGATAATGCAAACTGAGGCCCCCACACCCTCGATCCGGACACACGGATAGCGCACCGGCAAACCGCCGATGTACAACACTCCCGAGCTATCCGGCAAAGAAACACACCCGACCGCTCTCGCGCGCGGGTGTGTGGAGGAGAACGCTCAACCCAGGCTGCTCTCGCCCTCTTCTTCGGCGAGAACGGCCCAGATCGAGTCGGCGATCCGGTCTGTGTACTGCGCGGCGGGCTTGGCAAGCGAGCCCTTTCGCACACGCTCCGGAACGCTCAGCATGAGCCCGACAAACATCGCAGATGCAAGCTCGAGAGGCATGTCCTTGAGCCTGCCCTCGCTGGCCCACTGGCGGAGCAGCTCGGTCAGAAGCGCGCTCTGGCGCCCCGCGATGTGCTTGTGCTTCTCGGGCAGGTTGTGGGTTGTGAGAAAGACAAACGCGAACCCGTCCGGCTCGCGGTCGAATCGGTCGTACGTGCTGCGCACCCATTCACGGACGCGGTCACGGATCGGTGCGCGCATCGCAACGAGCCCTTCCTTGTGCGCGATCATCGGCTCGATCTGCTCAGCGAACACCGCGCCAAGCAGAT
>WUAK01000211.1 GCA_009827205.1 Phycisphaeraceae bacterium
AGGGAAGGAGCACTCCAATAAGGTTGATGACCTTGAGCTTGACTGTGATGTGTTCGTGTTCGTGTTCGTGCGCACGGTCAGCCAATGATTCGGATCCATCCCGCGAATCTTGAGTCATAAGAAGTGCTCGTTTGTTCAGTGGGTTCTCTGGCCCAGGTTGGGCTGACGACAGATCGTACCGGGTAGCGGATCCGTCCGCTGCCATCGAATCATTGGGACCGAGTATCGCTGCAATTGCAGATATCACCACGCAATTGCACTCAATAATCGGTGTTATGGCAGACTGACCATGAACTTCATGGATTACCCTTAGTACGTGAGCGGGAAACGACAGCTCCCGATTCACGATCGCTCAACGCACCTTGCGATCCATATTGACAGAGTTCTAATCGTCGTCTTTAAACTGACTCGAGTACGCAATGCCGATCATGAGTGTGGGTGGCAGGACCATCGCCCCGGCCTCCTGCGCCACTTCGTCGATATTCCGAAACTTCCCTTCTTCAACCTGTGTCTTCAGGTCAAACGCGGCGTTCTCCCACGACTTCATCAGATAGCCAGCGATCAGCCACTGCTCCTCTGTGCGCGGGCGATACTTCGTCACAATCGGGAGATCCAGCGGCAACTCGATGTACCACTTGTCATCGACATCCTCGCGCAGCTTGATGCCAAAGGGCGGCAGCAGAGGCTTTTCGTCCCACATGAGACCCGCGTAGCCCTCACCGATCTCCATCGCGGTCAATCGATCACTCGCCTGCTCGAATGAGTCGTATGGGTTGGTCAGCAACTGCTGGAACGCGGAGTTGAACGTGTCCCCTGGGTTGGAATTCGGCCTGCTCCGTTGTCTCATCATGCCCTGGGATAGCCGAGCCATGATCGACGTCGCCTGCCCGTTCGCGGCCGCTTCTTCAGCGTCCTCCCTCAGCTTCTCAACTTCCTCGGGGAAAGCTTCGTTGATCGCCACCGCCAACTCGGCAAGCCTGCCCGCCATACGACCGAACCGCCTCAGGGCGAGCCGCATTTCGTCGTCTTCCGCGTAGAACAGCTCGTGGAGACGCTGGGCGTTGCCGTCCTTGACCATCGCCTCGAGGCTCTCGATGACCGCCTCGGGCGAGCTCTGGTCGTACTGCTTGGGCTGGCGTCGACAGCCAGTCACGCACGAAACGACAATCAGGATGACGAGGACCGTTCTCAGCATGACATCAGCCTACCAGACACCCCGTCTTCGGTGGCTCAGGCCCAGCAGATGCGTACGATCCGGCATGCAGATCAACCTCAACGGCAAAACCCACGAGACACCCGAGGGAACCACGATCGCCCAGCTGATCGAGCAGCTCAACCTCGCCGATCAGGCATGCGCCGTCGAGGTCAACAAAGCACTCGTCACCAAGGCCAACCACGCAACCCACATACTCAGCGAGGGCGACACCGTCGAACTCGTCACACTCGTCGGAGGGGGCTAACACCATGTCTCACGCGTCCAGCACGATGTCCACCCAAAGCGAACCCCAGATCAAGCCCCTTGTCGTCGGCGAGCGAATGTTCAACAGCCGCCTCGTCCTGGGCACTGGCAAGTACGCCTCGATGGAACTCATGAAGGACGCCCTCGACGCCTCGGGCACCGAGGTCGTGACGGTCGCCGTCCGCCGGGAGCGTCTCTACAACGAGCAGGGCCAGAGCCTGCTCGACTTCCTCGATCTGGATCGGTACACGGTCCTGCCCAACACCGCGGGCTGCTTCAGCGCCGAGGACGCCGTGCGCGTCGCACGCCTCGGGCGTGAGCTCCTCGAACAGCTGGGCAACCCCGGCGCTTCGTGGGTCAAGCTCGAGGTGCTGGGAGACAAGAAGACCCTCCTGCCCGACCCAGTGGGCACGCTCGAAGCAACGCACGAACTCGTCAAGGACGGGTTCAGTGTCATGTGCTACTCGTCGGATGACCCGATCAGCGCGGTGCGGATCAAGGACGCCGGCGCGACGAGCGTCATGCCCGCCGGCAGCCCGATCGGCTCGGGCCAGGGCATTCTCAACGAGAACAACATCGTCCTCTGCCTCGAACTGCTCAAGCAGGGCGACCCCGACTACCCCGTCATCGTCGACGCGGGCGTGGGTCAGGCGAGCGATGTCGCAAGAGCCATGGAACTCGGCGCCGACGGCGTGCTCCTCAACACCGCCGTCGCCCACGCGACTGACCCGGTCCAGATGGCCCACGCGATGCGCCACGCCACCCTCGCGGGCCAGCAGAGCTACCTCGCAGGCCGGATCGACAAGAAGCTCTACGCGACCGCGAGCAGCCCAATGGAGGGGGCGATCAGTTATATTCCTGGGGAATGATTCAGACTCGTATCAATCTTCCAGATGATCGCGGAACTCATGTGTTACGAGCCGCAGCGGGTGAATTGTACGAAGCTGGTGTCTCGCCTGATTCGATCGGACTGCCTTCAACAAGAGCTATCAAGCCAAAGACACGACGGTTTGAACAAACTCAGTACCACTGGACTGAGGCAGCATCAACAGCGATCCTCCTTCCAATGCTCTTTCTGCTACCCGTCTTGGCAGAGCATCTCGGTATCAGCAGATGGGCTTCTCTTGCACCTGCAATTCTTGTAGCATTTGTTGTTCATAGGGTGCTGAATCGAGCATGGAACAAACGCTACACAAAGCAGTACGAAGCTAAATTGAAAGACAACTCCATGTGCCCTTCATGCGTCCATGACTTGAGCGGGCTCACACCAGATGTAGACGGCTGCACCGTCTGCCCCGAGTGCGGCGCCGCCTGGAAGCTACCCCAACGCGAAAACGAAAACGAGCCCCACGCCGAGGCGAGGGGCTCTAGGTGAATTCTCAGTCCGCGGCCGAGGGGAACGTCGAGGTGTCCGCCTCGGAATCGGGCTTCGCTCCCCGATCCTTGGTCATCGCCTCAAACACCGCCCTGCCGAACGGCGCGGGCGCGACACCCAGACTCGAACGCCTGAGGTCGATCACGAAGCTCCTACCGTCGGGACGCGTCACGAACACGAACGGGATCGCGACGGCCTCGACGCGGAAGAACCTGGGGCCCGACCTGGGCATCGTCGCGAGGTGCCTGATGAGCGGCGCATCGCTCGAATCGAAGCCGAATAGGGCGCAGTAGTTCACCATCTCGTGCACCCTGCGGAGCTCGACCACGTAGGTACCGACCTGGATATCCTCGGGCGCGACGGCCCGAACGATGTTGATCTCCTTGTTCATATCACAACCCCCGGCCATGTTCGGCCGGTCATGCGCGCACAACAACGCGCTCCAGAGAAACAGAAAGCTACAGATTCAATGTGAGAGGTCGGGTTACGACCCGCGACTGTTTGCGTGCAGCCACCGTTCGGATATGTATCCGTACATGGTGAGATTTGATTTGTATCGCAACACAGCAAACATTGGTTCAACTCCGGGGGAGGACGAGTTTCGCACCTGCAACCCGTTCAGTCAACAACACACTCAGGATTTTATTGCATCCTGACATCAACTTTCTGTATTGGAAACTTCCCAGAGCAATGGCATCTCGCTATTGCCAGTCATCGCCAACCAGACCATCGATAGCGCAAGCGTGACCGTACGCCGGCGGATCTGCTCGCGGTCCTTTCCGATCCTGAACAGCCTGATGCTCTCATATCCATCGGGCCCCGCGACACCGATCCAGACCGTCCCGACAGGTTTCTCGTCCGACCCCCCTCCCGGACCGGCGATGCCTGTCACCGCGACGGCGTAATCAGCACCCGTGCGTGCTCGCCCGCCCTGCGCCATCTGCCTGCAACATTCCTTGCTCACAGCGCCAGCCGAATCCAGCACAGATTGCTCGACACCGACCAGACCCACCTTCATCTCATTCGAGTAGGTCACAAACCCGCCCGCATAGGCCTTAGACGACCCGGGAACACCGGTCAGTACCTGTCCGATCATGCCGCCCGTGCACGACTCGACTGTTGAGAGTGTCTGACCTCTATTCGCAAGCATGTCGATCACGATTTCGGGGAGAGACCTGTCATCACTCGATACGACATGATCGCCGAGCTTTTCTCGAACCTCTTGCTCGGCTTCATCGAGCAGTGTCGATCCGAGCGTTTCATCGGCACCCTCGTACCGCATCCGGATGAACACAACGCCAGAGGACGCGGTCGTCCCGACAAGCGGGTTCCGCTGTCTATCCATGAGATCGCCGAGCTGCTGCGCAATCGCGCTCTCACCCATACCGACCGTGGGCATGACGCGAGTGAGAACCTTGATCTCAGGCCTGAGCGAACCAACCACATCGCGCTCGAACATCGGGTGCATCTCGCTGGGCGGGCCGGGCAGGCAGAATACATCTGATTCACCCACAACACCGTGCAACCCAGGGGCCGTTCCCCGATCGTTCTTCAGGCACCGTGCTCGGGTGGGCCTCATGGTCTGATCGCGGTTCGTATCGGGCATCGGCAGCCCCCGGCCCTTGAACCACTGGAGCAAATCAGCCAGCGCATCCTCGTCTTCGATCAGCGTGTCATCCATGGCAACCGCGAGCGCCTGACGAGTCAGGTCATCCGCGGTAGGCCCCAATCCTCCGGTCATGACAACAAGATCGTGATCCGCGGCAAGCGCAGATATCCGTTTGGAAAGAACCTCAAGACCATCGGCCACTGTGACGTGCACGAGCGGTGTAACACCCCGCGTCACGAGCTGTTCTGAGAGCCACTTCGAATTGGTGTCCAGCTTTTGACCGAGTGTCAGTTCGTCACCGATACTCAAGATCGCTGCGGTCTTGTGCGTGCTGTTGGGCATGCACAAGGGTAGGTCTACAAACGTATCACGCTTGGTCGCGGATGACGTGGGCGACGATGCTCGAAGTCGAGTGGGGAGTGCCGAAGGGCTCCCCACCAAGAATCACGATCCGTGAGCCCGGTATTGCCCATCCTGATTTGACGAGATCTTTCTCAGCCATCCGGACAAACTCATTGAATCCCCCGGGAGGATCACGTCGGAATGGGTTCACGCCTCCAAGTAGCGCCATACGCCTCGTAAAGCGGCGCTCGGATGAGTAAGCCACAATCGGGACATCAAAGTTGTTCTGGCTGAGGAAGCGGGCGCTCGTGCCGTGCTGCGACCAGCACACGATCAACTCAGCTCCGAAGTCCTGTGCGACGTGCCACGCCCCGTGCGCGATCGCGGCGATCTTGTACTTCTGCTTCGAGTACAACTCAGGGGGTGTCTCCCGGCTCGGAAGTTCTGCCAGCCGATCCTCTGATGCACGAATAATCCGGGTCA
>WUAK01000212.1 GCA_009827205.1 Phycisphaeraceae bacterium
AAGGTCGCAACCGTCGACACAGGCTGGGCGATGGACGAGGGCATCCGAACCGACACCCCTTGGACCTCGGAGCTTGCAGAACGGGTACACGCTGCGGCGAGGCGGCACGCGGCTCTCTCGCACGCGATCCGCCTGACGGGAGCGCGCCAGAGGTCTTGCTTCGACCTTACCCGGCGCCTCAAGATGGCAGGGCACAAGGAAACCGACGCACGCGCCGCGGTGGAGAGACTCACCGATCTCGGCGTCCTCTGCGACGAGTCGCTCGCCACCAGGCTCGCCGAGGAACTCGCCCGCGCAGGCCGGCACGGCAGACGGGGCATCGAGAACAAGCTCCGCGTGAAGGGCTTCAAGCCAGATCTCGCGTCAAGAGCTGCCCGGCTCGCGCTGGAGGAAGAAGGCGACCCCGACGCCGCCCAGACCCTCGCGCACAAACGGGTCCGTCAGCTTGCCCGCTACGAGCCCGATGTGGCCCGGAGACGTCTCTACGGCTTCCTGATCCGCCGGGGCTTCGATCACGACGAGGCCCGAAACGCCACCGAGGCCGCCATGTCCTCGCTCGACTCAGAGGATCTACACTAAGTGCATGAAGCACGCTCTCCCGCTGATCGCGATCGCCCTCACTGCCACCGGCTGCGCTGTTGAGGACAACTACAGGCTCGCCGTGGACGACAGCGTCCCGCTCCAGTCGCTCCCGCCCGCGGTTGCTGACGAACGCTCGGGCCTGATCGGATCCGCCGATCACAATGACATCCCGGGCGACGGCCCAAGCATTTCAGGCCTCGACCGCTCGAACTTCGAAGCATCGAAGTTCAGCGTGCCGGTCGATCGCACGTACCACCACCCCCACTACACGCTCCCGATCGCTGTCCTCGACGACCACGCGCGTCGGCGGGGCGAGTTCCCGAAATACACAACTGTCTTGGAGCAGGACGACCCGTCCATGCTCGAGCAGTCGTACGAGTACGCCGCGGTCTCTGCTTGGTCGATCGTCGAGTTCGCGTGGATGATCCCCTCGCTTGTCATCAGCCCACCCTGGTCAACGACCTACTCGCCCGCCGAGGAATGGGAACGCGCAAGCAGCACCACGACGATGCTCGTTCCAGGCGTGGTCACGCTGACACAGGCCGAGATCGAAGATCTCGAAGCCGCCCAAGCGATCGAACAAGACGAGACGGTCGAATGAGCGACGCACCCATCGATCAGAACACAGGCCTCCCCGAGGGTTACGGCTTCCGCGAGGACGACGAGATCACGCCCCGTGAAACCAAGCGCCGGCTCGACGCCAGCGACGGGCTTGTTGTGATCGATTGCCGAGAGGACGACGAACTCAAGACTTCAAAACTCGACCAGGCCGTGCATATCCCGCTCGGCAGGCTTGTGAATGAGGTCGACGACGTCGCCGATGACCTGCCCGGCGGCAAAGACACCCCTACCGCGATCCTGTGCAGGACCGGCCGCCGATCACTCATGGCTGCCCTCGCCCTGCGCCGGATGGGCTTCACCGACATCAAGTCGGTCGCCGGAGGCATCGACCTCTGGGCGCGCGATATCGACACGACGCTGAAGCGCTACTAGTTAGAAAACACAAAGGAACGGCGTGCCTGCGATGCTGTTGTTGTATGCATTGACCCATGCTGTAAAATCGGCAGGCGAACATTGCCCATCCTGATTGACATCGCATGTCGGAAGCGATCCGTTAAATGCGTCGATCCAAGCTGTGAAGTCGCCGGGATCGCAAATGTAATTCTGGTTGATATCACAGCAGTCCGAATCACCAATGAAACTCTGACCACACAAACGCATCGCTATCCCGACCGAGGTGTACCCCGGGATCGCGCCGAACATGTCTTTCAGATCAACCAGCGGATCGAACAGATCATCGGTCCCGCCCGATGCTGAGCCGTCGGACCAACCGGGCCCGCCGTTGCAGTCGCTGTAGCCCTCGGCCCAGAGCGTTCCGTCGCTGGCACCCTGGCCCGCGTCGTTCGCCGCGAGACACCCGCTCGGATCATCCAACGCTGTCGCGCCGAACAGGATTCTTGTATTGGTCGCCGGGTAGAAACCACCGAAGAGCGGCCCGTTCCTATCGCCCCCATCACCGCGCGTCATCGTAACCTGGATCCCTCCATCGGGGATGCCGTCCAAATTCGCGTCAACACCAAATGGCAACGAAACACCCAATGTTTCCAGTCCTGTCGCAAAGAAAACACGTTCACCAGATGAAGTCATCGCATCGTTTACAAAGTCTCCATCGGTATCCGTGTCTGCGTATGTCAGAATGAGACCGCCGTTGAATTCGTCGATGAAAGTGTCGCCGTCGGTGTCGCTCATCCGCATCGGTGTCACAAGCCCCGGCGTTCCGGAAGGGAAGCCGTCTGAGCCATCGAGGTTCGGGAAGTTGTCAACGAATTCCCACGAGCCCACGATAATCTGAAACACCTCCGATGTCGTGCCCGCACCGCTGTCACAGAGCGGCCTCGCGGCAACAATCGAAAACTCAGAGATGGGAAAGCCGTTCAACGATTGCACAGGAATCACATCCTCGACCGCGTTCTGGATCACCCCCGACTGCGGAAAGACATCCCCGAAGTTGCACAGGTCCAGCCCGCTGAGCTGATCGAACGCGTACTCAATGCAGCCGCTGCGCCCGGAGGTGCCGTCGAAGTAGATGGTTCGACCTAGCACATAACTGCCGTCGGTCCGCATCGCCTCGATCTTCGTCGCGCTCTGGGCGTGCACGGCCTCGGCCTGCTCAAGAGGCTCCGCCAACGACACACAAGCGGCCCCCGCACACACAACGAGCGACAGTGCACACTTCATTGCAACGCCTTTCTTCAGATATCCAGCAGCACACAACCGGCGAGCGCCAGCCGATAACCGATCCGAGAATCCGAGGAAGCCGGTTTCATGGCGGTTCTCACTTTACTCAATTCGGTTCATAAAAAGAACCGGCCCCACCAGAAGGCGGGGCCGGTCGAGTCTTGTATTGATGCGGGTCAGACCCGCTTCAAGTCAGAATCAGAACGTGCACTGCAGCGGGGCGCCGCCGGTGCTTGCGTTGAAGGCGTTGATCCAAGCCGAGAAGTCGGTCGGGGTGCAAGCCATGTCCTGGTTGACGTCACAGGTCGGGAGGTTGTTGTTGAAGGCGTTGATCCAAGCCGAGAAGTCGGTCGGAGTGCAAGCCATGTCCTGGTTGACGTCGCAGCAGTCCTGTCCGGAAGGACCACCAGAGACGCTGAACTGGATCATGAGACCGAGCTGCTGGAAGTCAGGAACGATGCCGAACCAGTCAGCGATGTCGAAGTTCGGGTCGTGAGCTTCGTCAACAGCCTCGTTGCCCGAAGGAGCACCCTCGGACCAGCCGCCACCAAGGTTAAGCGGATCGTTGCAGAGATCCTCGCCCTCACCCCAGATGGTGCCGTCGGAAGTACCAACACCGAAGCCGGGCACGGTGGTGTCGTCGTAGGGGCACAGTGTGCCGGGCTGCTCCATGGCGGTGGTGCCCCAGAGCATGGATGACGAACGGGTGGTCGGGAAGAAGCCGCTCAGGAGCGGGCCGCCGCCGGCGCCGTTGTCGTCGCCACGGGTCCACTGGAGACGCATGCCGCCGTCGGGGACGCCGTCGGGGTTAGCGTTACCGGAGCCGTCGAAGACGTCGTTGCCTGCGGGCAGTGCAACGCCGAGGGAATCGAGACCGGTCGCGAAGTAGATGCCGTAACCAGCAGCGCCATCAGAGAGCTGCTCGTCGGCCACTGTGTCACCGTCGGTGTCGGTGTCGGCGTAGGTCAGGATGACGCCGCCAACGAACTGATCGATGAGGGTGTCACCGTCGGTGTCGGTGGTGTTGAAGGGGAAGACGAGGGTGTCGCCGTCGGTGTCGAAACCGTCGGTACCATCGAGATCCGGGAAGTTATCGACTTCTTCCCAGCTTTCCCAGATGACCTGCAGAGGCTCGGAAACGGTGCCTGCACCGTTGTCGCAGAGCGGGCGAACGCCGGCGAAGGACAGGCCGCTCAGGGTGCCGCCCTCGGTGCCGGATGCGGGGATGAAGTCCTCGGAGTAGCTCTGCCATGAGAACTCGGTGCCGAAGAAGTAACGTGAGCCCGGGGTCGTCAGAGTGTGGGGAGCGAAGTCGCCACAGACGGGGTCGAGAATCAGCGTGTCGCCGTCGGTGTCGGCGTACAGGGCTGCGTCATAAGCCATTGTGCCGCCGATGCCGCGGGCATCGTTGTTCTGACCGAGCTCGATGGTGCGGCCGTAGACGTACTGGCCGTCAACGGTCAAACCGGTGATTGCGGTTGCGCGAACCGCCTGATGGATCTTGCCGGAGTGGTCGAGTGACTGAATCTCAGGACGATCCTGAGCATCAGCAGCACCACAAGCAGCGAGACCAGCGATGGACATAAAAACCTTGGTCTTCATATGAGAGACTCCTCTGAGAATGACAGATACCACAACCAGAATGTCAAGCACACCGAGGAGAACCCGCGGTGAACGTGATCAACTTAAATTACGGAAACAACCCGAGATGGGTTCCTTCCACCCGTCCGTCAACACACTGGCCCCTCCGGGAATCAACGAGTTGAGCGGACACGACTCTCTCCAGGTCCGGAACCGGACCACTATCCTAAACAGCAAACCGGGCGCATCTCCTCCAAGAGTCCCGTTGCCTTCAGCGAATATACTCGCCTGGCCCGCAATTGCAAGCACAAATTGGGCACTCCAGCCACAGTCGCCAGAAACCTAGCCAAACCAATACTTTACCTAGTTTCACAATTCAGCGCGCGCTGGGCATCAGAGAGTGCACCGATGCAACGAATTCGTCGTACACGTAACCAGCATCATGAGGCCCCGGAGACGCCTCAGGGTGGTACTGGACCGCCCAAACGGGCCTGTCCGTTCGACGAAACCCCGCCAGGGTGCCGTCGTTCAGATGCGTATGCGTCGCTTCGCAACACGACGAATCGAGTGAATCTGGGTCGATTGCGAAGCCGTGGTTCTGGCTTGTAATTTCAACACGCCCGGTCCGATCATTGCGCACCGGCTGATTTGTCCCCCGATGACCAAATGGCAGCTTGAATGATTTCGCCCCAGAGGCCAGCGCCAGGAGCTGATGACCGAGACAGATCCCGAGCACCGGGATCCTCGGGGCGTCGTCCGAGAGCAGCTTCCGAAGCGAATCGATCACCCTCGCGACGGCCTGCGGGTCGCCCGGCCCGTTGGACCCGACAACGCCCTGCCCTTGGCCGGCCTCAAACCC
>WUAK01000213.1 GCA_009827205.1 Phycisphaeraceae bacterium
TGAAATCGGGCAGGCCGTCTGGGAACGAGAAGAGCGGGCCCTGCGGGATGCAGACGCCCTGCGGGTTTGCCAGTGCGTTGACAACTCCGGGGTGGCCTAGCCAGGTGCCCGAGTTGTTGCCGCCGCCCGATGAGCAGCCGCCGTGGGTGTGGATACCGATGGCGTTACCGGTGTCCTCGTCGATGACCGGCGAGCCCGAGTTACCACCCGTGGTGTCCATGCCATAGCCGAGCGCATTGCCCGAGAGGCTGAAGAACGGGCCGGCGTGTGATTTCTGCACGGCGTACCACGAGCATGGAGCGAGGCTTGACGAAACAGACCCGTAGCCGGTCACGCGTGCGCTGGAAGCGGTCGGTGCGTCAAAGTCAAGAGTGAACCAGCTGCCGGAAGCCTGCCAGGGCAGTAGTCCGGTGTTTGAGTTGGGGAATGCGCCGAAGTAGCCCCAGTCGTTGCCGACTCCGCCGCCGCCGTTGGTTTGTTGTGAGGCAGCGTCTACCGCGTACTGGTCTTCGGGTCCGGGGTGGTTGATTCCGCCGAACGAGCAGCTGTTATCAGAGAGCGGTACGTTGAACTGAACGACATTGATGTTGCTGTTCCCGCTCGGGTTGCAGTGACCCGCGGTGAGGAAGCAGTGCTCGCAGTCATCGATGAGCCATGCAGTGCATCCGATGGGCAGCGCGCGAGCCGAGCGCGGGTCGGAGGAGAGGGTGCGGTCGTCGGTGGTGCCGCAGATCGACTCTCCGAGGGTTGGCGGGGTTCCCGCTGTTACAGTCGTGATGTTGAGCTCGTTGAAGCCCGTGCCCGGGTAGGCGAGGATCTCGACGAGGACGGCGTCGCCGTTGAAGTACGCCGAGGTGTGGCGCCACTGGCGGATGGAATCATGGTCGAGATATTGCACGTGACCGTCTTCGAGCGACGTGATACGGAGGTACGAGGCGTTGCCCGCGTCCTTGCTTCCTGCGAGTGAGACTTCATCGAACGAAAGCCGGAGCCAATCGGCGCCGGGAACGGAGACGACTTCGCTGATCACGGCTGTGACCTGGTTGCCGTTGTTCGAGACTTGGCCCGAACTGATATCGACCTCGGCGTCGAACTGAGTAAGAGGAAGTGGCTGGGTACTCTGTGCTGACGCGGCACAAGCGAGACCGCAAGCAAGAACGATCGATGCGATACGAGAAGTTGTCATAATCACATGCTCCAATGCGAAACTGAGTTGATTCGGTCGGCCCCCGTCTGCGCCGCGCGATCCGATACCCGCGGCCACACCCTTCAACAGACTTTTTTCCGACCGGCTGGACAGGTCCCCCCTGCGGTCTACCCAGACTAACGCATCTGGGCCGACGCACAAAGCTCTGACCTGAGATCAGGCGGACTAAACCCGACTCGTGCACAGAACACCCTTCTCAATGCGATCGGAGCCTGATCGGATAGCCACGTCCGAGAAGCGTCAGCAGCCGGCGTTGAAGTTGGCGATCCACGCTGTGAAGTCGGTGGGTGTGCAGGCGCCGTCGCCGTTCTGGTCGCACCCGGGGAGGTTGTTGTTGAAGGCGTTGATCCATGCCGTGAAGTCGGTCGGCGTCAGGGAGCCGTCGTTGTTGACGTCGGCGACGCAGACCGGCGAGCAGCCGCCGGTGCCACAGAAGATCGTTGCCGCGGCGACGCGTGAGCGTGCGCCGGTTGAATCAACGACCCACTGAAAGTAAACGGTCTGGCCGTCGAGCGCGGGATCGTCGGCGATGGGCCAGAACGCGCTGACAACCGGCTCAGCGCCGCTGCCCGCATCTGCGGTGAACGGGCCGAACGTCTCGTCGGGCGTGATGTTGTTGCCAGCGGGCGCGGTGGTCGAGACATAGAGCGTCATGGATGTGCCCTGGGGCATACCCGTTGCACCGACCTTGAACTCGCTGTTGCCAGCGTTGGGTGGAACGCTAGCGAGCATCGTCGGCACAAAGCCTGTGCCGTTGGGATCACCATTGCCAACGAGCACGGGGTTCGGGGGAAGCTCAGCACGGAGTGTCGGGCGATCAAAGGGGAATGTACCCGCGGCAACGCGTGGGTCGAGTAGACCGTTCTCGAGGAACTCGGTCAGCGCCGGCACCTGGTTCTGGAGCAGGTTGACCGCGCCCATAAACGGATCGACATTGTCGGGGAAGGGTGGTGGGTTGACGTAGAAACCAACCGCCTGGTTCAGTGTTGCAAAGTTGCCGGCGTGCATGAACGTCGACTTGAGTCCCACGTTTCTCAGACCGGGCGTCTTGAACTTACCCCGATCAGAGTTCAAGCCCGTCACCGTCCTGCGCCCGTCATCCCAGGGGATGGGGCGAACGCCGATGTTGCGGAACATGTTGTCAGAAAAGAGCGGCGGGGTGTGGCAGCTATCGCAGCGCGCGTTCTGGAACACAAGCCAGCCCTGCTGCTGGAGCGGGGTCATCCCGTTCGGGTCGCCCTGTTGGACGTCGTCCCAGGGTGATTGATCGGAGATGAGCGTGCGCTCGTAGGTTGCGATCGCGAACGCGATGCGCCTCGCTGAGATGTCTGAATCACCGAACGCTGCTTCAAAGAGCTGGGGGTATGTCGGATCGGTCGCGATCGCCGCGGCTTGATCCGCGGTGAGATTCGTTGCCAGGGCCAGCGGCCTCGCGTTCACGAGCTTCGCGGTGATCTGACTCCAGTCTCTGTTGGAGTGGGCCATCTCGACATCGCTGAGGGGCGGACCCACGATCTGGCTCTCAAGTGCGCCGCCCGAAGCGATCGCGACGGTGTTGGTCTCTGGGTCGATGAACTCGGATGTTGCGCGGCCGTCCCAGAAGAGCTCGTCGGCGAACGCTGCGTTGATCGTTGAGTTCGCCGAGCGGCCCGTGACCTTGCGGAGGATGTCGAAGGTTGAGTCGACGAGGTAGCCGTTCATGTCGTCGGCGGCAACGACACCGAACGAGCCGCGGACGTCATTACCGTTGCCGAAGATGCCGTCGTTGCCTGGGTTGAGCGCCGCGATGGGGTCGGTCCCGGCGGCTTCGGGGATGTGGCATGTGCCGCAACTCATTGTGTTGTCGCTTGAGAGCTGCTCGTCCCAGAAGAGGATCTTGCCGAGTACCCGCTTCTCTTCGGAGAACGGGTTCTCGGGCGGGAAGTTGACTGGGTCGAGTTCACTGATAGATGGCTGAGCCGCCGCGGCCCCGGCAACCGAGTGCATAACGACAGCCGACAAGGCGGCCATGAGAAGGACCGACAACACACGCGATCTCATCTTCAGATCTCCCAACCCCCCACGACGCACACACGATCGGGGTAGCTTTCACTACCCGATACACGCCGAGTCTAATCCGGGGTTCCCGCAGGTGCGAGAAAAGGCGATAAAAAACGCCTCTTTACCGGACACTGAGAGTCTGATTAAGCCGCCTGGTCAATCTGGGTGAGTGACCGAACTCTGCTCAGCAGCCTGGAGACTCCAGCCAGAGTAACGAACGCTGAAATCTCGTATTGCAACTGCCTTGCTGTTTAGCAGCCCGCGTTGTAATTGGCTATCCAAGCGGTGAAGTCGGTCGGGGTGCACGCACCGTCGCCGTTCTGATCACACCCCGTAAGGTTGTTGTTGAACGCGTTGATCCAAGCGGTGAAATCAGTGGGCGAAAGCACCCCGTCACCGTTGACGTCCGCTGTGCAGCACGAGCTGTTCGCCGGTGTGCTGGTTGGATCAGCAGGATCGGAGCAGGCGTCGATCTCATCCTGGTCGAGGAACCCGTCGAGGTCGCGGTCGATCCCGATACGGGTCTGGATTCCTGCGGGAACTGCGGTGAAGGTGATCTCCGAGCCGGGTTGTGCAGCAGCGGTGAGCTGGAAGTGTGTGATCATCTCCGACGAGCGGTCAGACTGATATTGCCCGAGCCCGATGTGCGCGAACCCACGAGTCTCACCGTTCAGGATGCCCTTGGCAACGATGCTGATTTCGCCGTTCTCGGCGAGCGTGAACATCTCGGCAAGCCTGCCGATCATGGCGGGATCAGAGGTGGGCGCGGTGACCTGCTTGCCTACCGCGGCGTGCGCGTCCTTGCTCGGGTTGCCCGGAGGGTCGAACAGGCCTCCGTTGCTGCCGGGCAGATCGGAACCACCGAATGCGAGCATGAACGCGGTCATGTCTGCGAGCTCTTGCAGGTTCGCGAAGCTGAACGCGGGCTCGGCGAGGAATCGCTCGATGGAATCGACGCTGCCGTCGTGCAGCACACCGAAGCCTGCTGTGTTGAGCTGCTGCGTCGTGTTGAAACCAGTCTTTTCGTACGTGCTGCGCAGCTGAGGTACTTTCATCGAGACGTTCGTCGAACCATCGACTGACACGGTCAGGTTGTGGAGTTCCCCATTCGGGCCGGGCGGGAGCGGGATGAAGTTCACGCCCACGAGTTCGCTGTTCGTGCCCATCCCGGTTGGGAGAGTGTGGCAGGTGATGCACTCGAGCCCGTCGAGATCGCCGAAGCGGTAGTTGTTGAGTCCCAGAACGGCGTTGCCGTTGGGCAGGGGCTGCCCTTCGGGCGCAAACCTGCCGGTCGTGTAGTGCCCTTCGAGCGGAAGATCCGTGGGCAAGGAGTTGTCGAAGTTGCGGAACGGGTTGGGCGGGAAGTGGATCGTCGAGAGGAAGTCCTCAAACAACTGCATCTCGG
Source organism: Phycisphaeraceae bacterium (assembly GCA_009827205.1). Classification (GTDB taxonomy): domain Bacteria; phylum Planctomycetota; class Phycisphaerae; order Phycisphaerales; family UBA1924. The sequence continues at coordinate 4,653 of WUAK01000213.1, forward strand.
CTGGCGAGGGCTCTGCGTCGTCACCCAACACCGACTCGAACGCACCGGCGAAATCCTCGATACCGAACCGGTCTGATCGCCAGTGGTGAGGCTCCTGCCCGATGATGTCGCGGAGTGTCTGCGTGGTCATCGGGCCCTTCATGGGGTGCCAGTCCTCGCAGTTGGCGTCGAGGCAGTTCTGATCGAATGTCTTCATCTCGCCCGCGGGATCACCGAGATCCCACGCGAGACGATCGGTGCGCGCATCGATGTGGCACGAAGCGCACGACGCCTGACCCAGAGCAGAGGTGAGGTGTGTGTCGTACAAGAACGGTCTTCCCGCGACAATCTGCGCTGGTGTGGGGTCGTACATCGGGATGGTCGCGATCTGCGCCTCGGTGACGAGATCCACGACCGAGATTGATGCGTCGAACTTGTTCATGACATAGAGCCAGCCTCGGACCTCGTCGATCGCGAGCCCGGTCGGACCCTGCCCAACTTCGATAGTGTCGCTCAACCCCGCACGCGCGAGGCTCTGATCGACAACGATGACGGTGTTCGAGCCCATGCCGGCGACATAGCCCTTGGTGCCCGCCTGGTTTCAGACGATCGCCCGTGGATCGCCGAG
>WUAK01000214.1 GCA_009827205.1 Phycisphaeraceae bacterium
GCTTGAACCAGTCTACTCGTCTCGGAAACAGCGGGGGAGTGACCTTGATCGGCTTGCAGAGTGCCTCGCAGACGACCGCGGCCGCCCTCAGCGGAGCGAACGGCCAGTATCGGACCTTCACGCTCAGATCCATCGCCCGGGCGACCTCGCGAACAAGCTCGTTGAGCTCGTACGAACGCTCATCACCGATGATGAACGCCTCGCCCGTGATGCCCTGCCGGTGCGCCGCCAGCTCGAACGCATCGACGAGATTCTCGATGTGGACCGGGTGGTAGTGCGTGGTGCCGTCGCCGAACATGTGGAACGTGCCGCGCTGGACGAGCCTGAACAGGATCAGGAACCGACCCGGATCACCGGGGCCGTAGATCGCGGTTGGGCGGATGATGTTGGCGTCGAGACCGTCCGCGACGAACTCCTGGACAACCTCTTCGCCGTTGTACTTGGTTTCCTGGTAGTAGTCAGCCGGCGCGATCGGGCTTTCTTCGCTGCCGATGCTGGTCTTTACGTCGCCGTGCACGCCCTGCGTCGAGCAGTAGACAAGCCTGCGAACACCGAAGTCCTTGCACGCCTGGCACACGTTGCGTGTGCCCTCGACGTTGACATCCCAGTAGAGCGAGTCTGGGACGTTGAGCTTGCGGAACGCCGCCGCGGTGTGGTGCACAATGTCACAGCCCTTGACCGCTTCGTTGACAGCGTCCTTGTCGGTCACGCTCGCCAGTGTGATCTCTGCGCCAAGACTCTTGAGATGGTCATAAAACAGGCCGGGCTGGTTGTCCAGCACCCGAACGGTCTCGCCCCGCTCGATGAGTCTGCGGACGAGGTGGCTGCCTGTGAATCCGGTACCGCCAGTAACAAGCGTGGGCATGGCCCGTGTTCCTTCCTTGATACTTCTCACCGCGATTCCACCGCGGGTCTCACCGAATCAATCTTACGAACTGATCGCCTCGGCGACCATCGTGTAAAGCTCCTTCACACGATGTTTATGAGCCTCATAGACATGCTGGCTTTCGGCAAATGCCTTACCCGCCTTACCCAGACTGTCCCGCTCTTCTTTATTCTCGGCCAGTTCCCTGATCGCACTCCCAAACCCGGCCGGATCCGCTGGGGCCAGCCTGCAGACGTCCTGGGTCAGGATCTGCGAATGCGTCGGAAGATCCGTCACGAGCACCGCCCGCCCCGTGTGCAGGTACGGGAACACCTTCTGTGGCGTGTTGATGCCCTTGGTCCTGGGCGCCGTCAGGATGTCGGCCTCGATCAGCAACTCACCCAGCCTGTCCGCGGGCCAGCGCCCGATCAGGTGGATCCGCCCGCCGATCCCAAGAGCCTCCGCCTTCTGCTCGTACGCGCGAATCTGGTCGGGCTCACCCCCCGCGATCACCGCGTCAACGTCAGCCCCGGCGTCGATCGCTTCCTTCATGCCCTCGATCAGCAGGTCCACGCCCTGGTAGGTCTGAAGGTTGCCGCAGTACACGAGCATCGTCGAGTCTGCGCTGATCCCGCACTTCTCCCTGAGCCAGCCGGTCGGCTTGAGCGAATCCACATCGAGCTGCGAGATGTCGTGCAGCGTGACGAACCGCTTGGCGCCCTGTTTCTGCGCGAGATCAGCAAGAGCGTGGCACACCGGCGCACACGCCACCGCACCCTTGACCCCGATCCCCTCGAACGCATGGAAGAACGGCGCAAACGGTTTGAGGATTCCCATCTGCTCAACCATCTGCTGGGCGATCGATGAGTCCATGTCGTAGACATACGGGATCTTGTGACGCGCATTAAACCAGCGCGCCATGAAGACGGCTTCCTCTCCAGCATGGATCACGTCCGGCTTCAACTCATGGACGAGCTTCTTGGCGAGTTTGTAGAGCCTCACATCGCACTTCAGCTTCGCGCCACTGAACCCGGGCGAGGGCATGCCGACACCCTTGGGCGCCTCGATGCGGTGGATGGTCAGCCCCTCGTAGTCCCGATCCTCTCCCGCGTGCAGAGTGACAAGATGCACCTCGTGCCCGAGTTCCGTCAGTGCGCGCACGAGGATGTCCACGTCGATCGGCGTGCCGCGATCGATGTAGAACGGGTGTGGTGCCAGCACGAGAATCCGCATGTGCCGAGTTCCTGTCTTCCTTCTTCTTACTTCCCGATCCTGAGCCTGATCTGAGAGGCCACCGATCCGATGACGCCGTCGCGCCTGCCGATGGTCGAGTCACCGGGCAGGGGCTCGCTGAGCCTCTCTCTCAGATCGGCAGCCGGGGTCCAAGAATCGAGTCTGTCTTCGAGCCAGAGCGCGTACCGCCCCGCCCTTTTCTGGTGTGGGGCGATCGGCAGCGGGTCCGTCCCGGGCAAGATCGGTACGCCAAGCTCTCTCGCCCGGGCGAAGATCGGTCCATCGGGCAATCCCATGGGCCTCGCTGCGCTGTCACCGAGCGCCACGCCTCTCGGACCGAACTCATTCAAAAGGTCGAGCACAAGTCCTTTCCGCTTGCCTGACCACTTGCCGAAACCCCAGGGCAGGACGACCAGCGCATTGAGCGTGAGCGCCTGCTCGAGTGAGTCGCGGATCGGCTCGTTGTCCGGGATACGCGTGTCGCACGCGAGCGTGAGGATCTCAAGGCCGTTGGCAGTCGCGATCTGTTGTCCCTGGATCAGGACCACGCGCCGCTCGTCATCGCGCGTGCCCACGAGCGACATCGGCTCACCCTCCGAGTCGAAAAGCCATCGGCCGACAGGCCTTTCCGAAGCCGCGAGCCGATCAAACCCGTGTTCATCAGCGGACTCGCTGAGCATCAGCACGCACATCCCCGATTGTGCGCCAAGCCTCGATAGATGTCTGTCCATGTGAGCGACAGCGCCGTCGAGCACCGCAGCCGGGTCGTGTGAGCCGCGCAGGTGCACGTGGGTGTCGATGATGGTCGCGTGCTCAGGCATAGATTCTGTATCCGCGCCGCAGTCTCAGCAGGTATCTGCTCAGGTAGAACATCGCAGCAGCGTACAAGCCCTCGGTGACCAGCGTGAGCAGGTGCTGATCAATCCGCCAGTACTCGCTGTGCTCGACGCCCACAAACACCGCGATCGGGCAAGCGATCCGCTCCGGAAAGATCGGCCAGAAGAGCGACACGCCCCGCGAGTCCATCGTGAACAGGTCCATCAGCACATGGACCGCGTATAATCCTGTCCCCAGCGCAAAGACGCGTGTCTTTCTCGCCTCGCGCCACATCAGCACGATCACACCCAGAAAGAGCGCCCCGAACACCGGCGCGAGCACGAGCGAGTGTGAGTATGCGCCGTGCATCCCGAAGGCGTTGCCCCCATCGATCAGCATGTTGATCGGGATGTCAAAGTCCGGCGCGAGAGCAGCGAACAGGATCATCCCCCACACGAACACCCCGCGCAGATCACGCGGCGGGGCCTCGCCGAGCACCTGCTCAGAGAACGCGATCATCGATCCGTGTGCGATGGGTGACGGCACCTACTCGGCCCCTCCTTCTTCCATCACTTTCGGTGAATCCGAGACCCCGCTGCACATCTTGATCACCAATCCCGCCAGCATTCCCACAACAACACACACGACGCCGATGATCGCTGCAGGGATAGGCAGCGTCAGTGTCATCGAGTGCGCAGTCCATAGGGCCGCCCCGATCGGGATTCCCCCGGCAACGATGCCTATCACGAGTCCTATCGTAACCTTGCTGCTCAGACGCATCGCAACAAGCCCGATCGGCGCAAAGAGCGCGACCCCCGCGATCAAGCTCTTGCCTGCCGAGCGGATCTTCAGCCAATCCCCGAGCTGACTCACGTGCTCACGCTCTCCTAGGTCGTTTCCATCGACCCAGAGTCTCGTTCTGCCTCCCGTCGTCGTCGCGACGATCCGAACGCGTCTGCCCGCCTCAAACACGCCGGGCCAGACTGCCTGGAAGTCCGCGCCATTGGCGCCTGACCTGGGCGTGCGCACTCGGAGCACGAACGCGTCGCCCTCCTGCGCCGCGGTGATGTTGCGAACATCAAGCCCCTTGGAGATCGTCAGGATCCGTGCGGGGCCGGCCTGCTCGGAAAGGGTGGGGGTGCACTCGATCGCGATGGTCGCCGCGCCCACGGCTTGGACCGCGCGGCTCATCTCGCTCGCGGGCCTCGTGCCCTGCGCGTAAGTACCGCGGTCGAGGTCGAGCCCGTTCTCGCCGTAGACGATGTTCTTCGTGCGGAGTGTGAACTCGATCGTGCCTGTGCTCTCGGGCCCCTGCGAAAGGTTGTAGATCATCGAGTGCGCAAACTCACCGAACTCAGGAGACTCGGCTTTGCCCGCGTAGATCCCCGCGTTGTGGATCATGCCCGCCCAGGGTCTGCCGCCCTTGTACTCATCGCCCAGCATGAACGGGAACGACTCGTCCCAGTCTGCGATGTTGTGCCCCTGCTGACCTCGCACAACGACAACCGACGCGAGAGCGGTAATCGCAAGGAGCGCAAGAACAAAGAACGGCAAGGCCAGGCGACGAATCCAACCGGACCATCTCGCAACAAACGGGTACATCCAGGCCCCTGCGCCGAGCCCGGCCCATTGCACGAGCACATCGCCGAGCCTCGCGTGCCGATAGCGGACCGCCACCTGCACGAGTTCGACCGCGAGGAGAAACACAGCGATCCCGACCGCAATGACGATCGTCCGCCGACCAGGCAGCGATGCCCTGGCCAGCCAGATCGCAAGCACAGCGGGGATCGCGTGCAGCGGAAGGAAGAGATCAACCGGATCCGTCGCGCTCTGGCGCAACTGCAGAAGCAGCACCTCCGTCGTGCGCACAATGGCGAACGGGTAGAGCGTGATGAAGACCACGCCGACGGCGAGCAGCATCAGTGCTGTCAATGCATCGGCGCGGTATCTGGCGCTGTGAGTGTTGCCCGGCATGGCATTAGTGTTGCATGGGTGCCGGGCTTATGCGCAGGCTTGGCTCAAACTCTCAGCAGCCACCGCCACCACCGCCACCACCGCCACCACCGCAACCTCCGCCCTGTCCGCCGCAGCCATTGCCTTTCCCTTTGCCCTTGCCTTTGCCGTCACCACAGCTCTTGCCGCCGCAGCCTGACTCGGTGTCGCCGCCCTTGGCTCGCTCGAACGCGGGCAGGTGACAGTTCTCAGTTGCGCTGCGCAGTTTCGCAAACGTGCCCAGAATCGAGGGGTCGGAGACCTTGCTCTCGATCGTGTCGTACAGATCCGCGTTTGCCA
>WUAK01000215.1 GCA_009827205.1 Phycisphaeraceae bacterium
CGACCAGCCCCATCACGCGAAAGAACTCTCGGGGGTTGCCAGATCGCTCCGAGCAAACATCAACCTCATCCGCTACAACGAGGTTGATGGGCTCCCATACAAACGACCCAAAGACGCTGACGTGACCCGTTTCCAGACTATTTTGCGTGATGCTGGTCTGAATTGCCATATCCGTGCGAGCCGGGGGCGGGATATTGCAGCGGCGTGCGGTCAGCTCAGGCATGAGCACCGGGCCGATCAGGCATGAATCTCGATTCGTTCGAGAAGGGCTCGGTGGTTCATCTGCTCGTACTCATTGTGAGTGCATCGCTCGTAGCGGCTGCGGTTTTCGTACAGAGAACCACACGCACGAAGCATCCTCAAAAAGCCGACGCACTTCGGGTTGGCGCAGGCATAGCGGTACTTCTCTTTCAGATCATTCACAATGTGTACTGGCTTGCGCTGCGTGAGGACGGTTTCAGTCTTGAAGAGAGCCTGCCTCTGCACTTCTGTGATATCACGGGCTTGATCGCAGCAGCGGCGCTCATTTTCCCAGACAGACGGCTCGTCACGCTGCTCTATTTCTGGGGTGTAGGCCTCTCTTCAACAGCCTTCGCCATTCCGGTCATCGTGGAAGGGCCGTCATACCTTGTTTTCTGGACATTCTGGGCGAGCCATCTGATTGTCGTGGGCGGAGGCGTCTTCTTTGTGCTTGCCGAGGGGTACTCGCCCACCCTGCGAGATCTCATGTTCTCGCTCGGAGTAACGACTGCGTACGTGTTGAGCTTGCTCGCCATCAACTTGGCGATCGGAACAAACTACGGCTATGTCGGGAGAGAATCACCCCCCACCGCCTTCCTTGGCGCTTGGCCGGTCCCAAGGCTCCCGTTGTTGTTTCTTGGTGGGGCACTTCTACAGACCGCTGCTTGGGCGCCCTTTGGCATCATGAATCATCGCCGAACGCGTCAAGCCCACAGACCGTAGGATGCGTCGATGGTCCCTGTGCTCGCTGGCTGTGCAGTGTTTGCGTTTATCCTCTCGCTAGGAGCGACAGGAATTGCGCGCAGAGTTGGAGATCGGCTCGCGGCTCACGATGGTCAGGGGGTGGACGGGCAGGTCAAGGCTGAGATCCGTCGCGTACCGAACACGGGTGGCATCGGGATAGCAGTCACGTTGCTCTGCGTGCTTGGTGGGACCGCTCTAACGGCGTTGTTCTGGTCCGACTCTGGTGTAGAACCAAGCCGGCTTGCAGACCTGGCTGCCGGAGTCCGTGACAACTCGATCTTACTGGTGTCCTTTCTTGCCGGCCTGCTCGTCATTCACGTTGTGGGTGTGATCGATGACAGAAAGCCCCTGCCCTGGCAGCCAAAGCTTCTCGTTATGTTGCTCGTCCCGACGGCAGTGGTCTGGGTCAGTCAGACTCGTGTGCTGACGATGCTCGATGTTCAAGTAGGGGGTAGCTGGTTCTCTGTGCTCATCACTGCACTCTGGTTCGCTGTCGTCATGAACGCGATGAACTTCCTCGACAACATGGACGGCTTAGCGGGAGGACTCGGAGCGATCGTGAGTGCGGGGCTGGTTGCCATTGCTGTTCTCAACGAGCAGTGGATCATCGGCGCTGGGTCTGCGGTATTGCTGGGTGCCTGTGTTGGTTTCCTCCCCCACAACTTCCCCAGAGCACGCGTCTTCATGGGCGACGGTGGCTCTCTCTCACTGGGTTTCACGATCGCGTTCCTGACGGTCAGGCTCAATTACGCTGATTCCGAAAACGGTGATACACAGTGGCACTTGCTGTTTGTTCCGTTTGTCTTGTTGGCCATCCCTCTGTACGACTTTGTGAGTGTTGTCGTGCTCCGACTCTCACAAGGCAAGTCACCGTTTGTCGGTGATCTGCAGCACTTCTCCCACAGGATGGCTCGCAGAGGTCTAGGAAGTCGCGGTGCTGTCATCTCGATCTGGATTCTCGCTGCGATAACGGGTGCTGGCGCTGTCGTGATGTCTCGCTCTGAGCCATGGCAGGCGGCACTTATCTTGGGGCAGACCCTAGCCGTGATTTGCCTGATCGCTTATCTCGAACGAGGTATCGCTGAGGGGTCGTCATGAGACGTCTGCGCCTCGAATGGGCCGGACTCGTACTTATTTTGTGGTCTGCACTGACTCGGGCGGCAGCCAATGCGGAGCCACTGCCTGGCTGGGATGCTGACCCGACCCAGTCGGCATTCGCAGTCATCGGCATTGGTCCGACCGGCTCGCTTCTCTTGGATCTCATGGCCTGGCTCGGGGCGGCCCTGGTGTTCGCCTCCCGAGGAAAGCAGAACGGGCAAGACCCTCTCGTGCTTGCTGGATTCATCGGAGCGGTCGGAATCTTTCTGCGTACGTCTCTGATTGATTCAGCGAGTGTGGATGCGATCAGGATCGGATCAAGCTGGGCGGCGGGATGGGTCTCGTTTGCCGCCGTTCTATCGCAGATGCACCGTCCACTGGTTCGGTGCGTTCTTGGATCAATCGCGGTGTCATTTGTCTTGTATCTGTGCAGCAAGGCGTTCGTGCAAACATTGGTAGAGCACCCGCACATGCTCGCGCAGTTCGATGCGAACCGGGAGGCGAGTCTGCTTTCGCAGGGCTTTGAGCCAGATTCATCCCAGGCGATGATCTATGAACGCAGGCTGCGTCAGCCAGACCCGACCGGTTGGTTCGTACTAAGCAATGTGCTCGCGAGCTTCTTCGCTGCAGCATTTGTTGTGTTCGGGTATTCAGCCTTCAAAGCAGTTCGATCTACTCGCTGGATTCTGTTGACCAGCGCGCTGCTCTCACTGGTGGTGCTCGCATTGACAGGGTCAAAAGCGGGCATCGCGGTGGCAGTTCTGGGTTCCGGGCTAATCGTTGCTGCAAGGGTTTTTCCCTCAAGGCTCGTTCCCATCGCGTGCGTAGCAGCGATTGCAATCCCGCCGGTTGCTGTGATGTTCCGTGGTCTGGTTGGAATTCCCTCAAACGAGTTGTCGCTTCTCGTTCGTTGGTTCTACATGCGTGGGGCGACACGCATCACGGGCGAAGAGTTACCTCTGGGCGTTGGGCCTGCTGGCTTCCAGGCTGCGTATCAGATCGCAAAGCCACCCGAAAGCACGGAGGATGTCTCGAGCCCTCACCTGATTTGGCTTGACTACTCCTCAACGCTTGGGTTGTTCGCTATCCCGTTGATAGCCGCGCTCGTTTGGATCGTCTTCCGGCTTGGGCGCTCTATCAGCAGCAAGAAACACTCACTCCATGCGATTTCATCGCAGCGTGTTCAACTCTTGCGACCCGTACTCCTTCTTCTTCTAATCGTCCCTGTTCTCGTAGGGGCCTGGCTTGAGATGCAGGCGACCCCTATCGAAAACGCTATGGCACGTCTCATAGGTGTTCTTGCCTGGGGCGGAGTTGCTTTCATGCTTGTGCGCGCAGGTGGACCACCACTGGCTGGTCTCGCTGCCGGAGCGGTCGTGCTGCTGTGCCACGCCGAGCTCGATATGAACATGACACTTCCCGGCTCGGTTGTCCTCGTGATGATCATGATCTCGCTCGCCAGCGGTTCAATGAAGCCCTGTCGGATTGGGTTGCCTCGGGCCGCGCTTCCTGTAGTCGCTAGCGCCTGCACGATCTGGCTCGCGTATGTCAGTGTTTCAGTCTGGTCATGGGAATCAGGTCTCAGGTCATCAAGCGCTCAGCTTAGGGACATTGTTCTTGAGCGTGACGAGTTGCTTGCCGCTGGTGCTCAGCAATGGGAGCTAGCAGGACTTCAGGATGAGTTCTTGATTCGCGCCGATGCTTCACTGGATTCGCTTGAATCTGCTTACGACACGTTTCCAGGTGATGTGCGGGTTGCTCGGGCTGCTGCGAGGCTCGCGATGACTGTTTCGGGCTCGTCAGCAGAACGGCTTGATCGGATCTCAGCTGTCAAGGTCGCCGAGCGAGCAGATGGGCTGTTGTCGACGGCTATTGAGCACAGCCCTGGCTCATCTCTTTACGCACAGAGAGCCTCAGTCAGGTACTGGCTCTTCGAGTTGTACCGCCAGGGACCGGTCCGAGAAGAACGCTTGGCAGAATTGCGAGCGGGAGCTTCAGCGGATTACGAGGAGGCAGCCCGGCTTGCTCCCTACAACCACCGCCCAGCAACCGCCCTCGCGATGATGCTCTCAGAACTGGGGGATGCCGACAACGCTTCGATATGGGCCAGCGAGGCCCTGGAACGGGATTCCCGGGGTGTGCTGGATCCGCTCTCGATGATGTCCGACAAGGTTCGGCAAAGGCTTGAGGAGATGGTCCTTAGCCCTTGACGCACCCTGACTTGGGCCTAGCATACCCCGGCTGCGTCTGCAACCCCGATTTTGAGCCCATTACGGGCGTCCGGGCAGCATACGACAGGCCTTACGAGAAGCGACCGCCGGCATCGCTAGCGCTGGCCAGACCTTGGACGACCGCGATGGAAGACGACGAAGAAACGCCGACCCACCGCTCCTGAGCACCAAGCGCTACCACGCACTCACATCATCATTTCTCATCGGCGGGCGACAACAGGTCGCAGCCGGTGTTCGGTACAGAACACGATCGATCACAAGATGGCCGACGCACGAGGCGTCGGGCATCCGGGCTGAAACAGCAGCAGTTTGAAGGACCAACGAGATGGCCATCGACAAGAAATTCATCAGGAACATCGGGATCGCCGCCCACATCGACGCGGGCAAAACCACCGTCACCGAACGCATCCTCTTTTACTCCGGCAAGAACTACAAGCTGGGTGAGGTGCACGAGGGCACCGCGACTATGGACTTCCTCCAGGAAGAACAGGAACGCGGCATCACGATCCAGTCCGCGGCAACAACATGCCCCTGGACGAAGGACGGCCAGGAGTACAAGGTCAACTTGATCGATACCCCCGGACACGTGGACTTCACCATCGAGGTGGAGCGTTCGCTCCGCGTGCTCGACGGTGCGGTCGCGGTCTTTGACGGCAAAGAAGGCGTCGAGGCTCAGTCCGAAACTGTGTGGCGTCAGGCCGACCGCTACGAAGTTCCACGCATGTGCTTCATCAACAAAATGGACAAGCTCGGCGCTGACTTCGATTACAGCTTCAAGACCATCAAGTCCCGCCTGGGTGCGAACCCGATCGCGGTTCAGCTCCCAATCGGGCACGGCAACGAGCTTGAGGGCATCATCGATCTGCTCGGTATGAAGGCGTACTACTT
>WUAK01000216.1 GCA_009827205.1 Phycisphaeraceae bacterium
GTTGGGCCGGTTACGATAATCGCATTCATTCTCGTTTCGGCGATTACTTTAGCGCTCTGGCGAACTTTGCCTCCGTTTGCTAGATAAGAACTCAGCATCCAAGACGGCATCAAATCAGTCTCAGCATTTCGTTGAACTATCTGATCGAGAATCGGGGCAAGAGCATCCGCTCGAGTGTGCTCAAGTTTTATAGTTCTTACTGATACTCCATCAGCATCGATGGATTCGTCCAGCTGATTTATCAACAGCTCTGCGCGAGCCATTAGCCGTTCGCCCGCAACAACGACAACACTATTGCTCACAGGTTCGGCGGTAACGGTTACTTCAGGGTCAGCCGAGTAGGCCGACTCAGTAAGTGATGTGCTAAGTGCACCTGCGATTGAAGATGCGTCTCCGCGGGTGATCCGGAACACCCTAGTATCACGATCTCCCGAAGTATCGTCGTCGAACGACGATACGAGCTGATCTACGAGATCATCCAGGGTACTAGGGACGACAACAAGTATCGAGTTGTTCTCTTGATTAGCGCTAAACGATGGGCTTGCTATTGGTAATCCAGCGTCAGCTGCTTGTATCAACTTCTCGGGCCAACGCGTCCTATCACTTAGGACGCTGGTTAGCGTTCTAGCGAGTGATTCTGCCGAAACCGATCTGAGTCTTATCGTTCTGATCGTCGTCTCTGGAATAGCGACGGTTCGTTCGTCATACTCTGTTAGTAAGGACGCCGCTTGGGCTACGGCATCTTGTGTTCCTGTAACGACAATGCTACCGGTTGTTGGCTCAACATATAGCTCCGCAGCATCCCTCTGAGTAACAGCAGTATTCTCTATCACACGCCGTACCGCATCAGCTAGTGTGTCTGCTTTAGAACGCGCAGGTGTGAAAGTCACCATTGATCGCTCGACACCGGATGGTTGGTCGAGTTTCTGTACGATTGTCCGGGCCAATTCAAGTGTCGCTACAGGCGCTGATACAATGAGTGTATTTGTCCGGCCGTCGGGCTCAACCTTCACACTCGGTGCGGGAGGCACCTGGTCTCTGGTATAACGCAGTCTAATTGCCATAACCCGCGGATCGGTTTCAAGCTGATTGACGAGCAGGCTTTCGATCGTTTCGGCGATCACTTCGGCCTGCGCGTGCTGCAATTCAAAGGTCTCTACCCCGGGTGACTCGGCATCAATAGGACGAACATCAAGCGAAGTGACAAGTTCAGCTATCTGCTCGACTTCCTTTTTTGACCCCGAGACAACGATTGAGTTCACCCCACGTACTGCTCGGATCATCGGCTTGGCAGCTTGAGGTATATCCATCGCCGCAGCTGCCGCTGAAAGAGTTGGCGCAACCGAGTTCGCATCTGCATAAGTCAGTGATATCACACGGACATTGTGCTGAGAACCTGCGGCGGCTTGGCTGTCGAGTGCCTGCACCAATTCTGAAGCTACTTGCTGTACTGATTCTGGTGCCGAGATAATTAAAGTGTTAGAACCAGCATCTGAAGATACGCTTAGAACATCCTCGCTACTACCATGCTCCGGCCCAAGCAGTTGAGCCGCCTGATCCTGTAGCGTTTCACGCAACACGGGAGCAAGATTGTCCGCCTTGGCGTGCTCGAGTCTGTAGAACCGAAGTACACGGGTGGGCAATTCGGGAGGCGAGTCGAGACTAGCAATCAGATCCTCGACAGCCTGGAATATCTCAACTGGACCGCTCACGATGAGCGATTGTCCCCGAAGTTCAGCTGAGATCGTTACGGGTGTTCGACCCGTAGCTCCAAGAGCATTACGATCTGCGAGTTCACGGAGTGTGCGCTGCACAGACTCAAGATCTGCACGTTTCAATTGGTACGTGCGGACTTCGACATCTTCGGTTGCTTTCGCCCTATCGAGTTCTTTGACGAGCTGCTCAAACCCGGCTAGTCTCGCCGACGGAGCGTCTACGATAAGTGAATTGGTCGCAACATCTGCACGTACAAATATCTCCTTACCCTGACGGAGATCTGGTCTAGGTCTCCCTCTTGAATCAACGGGCATAGGAGGCTCTGGATACATCTGGTCAATTGTCCGAGCGAGTTCTTCGGCACGGGCCACGCGCAGCGGGAAGATTTGAATACCCCTGCCTTCACTATCGATGGCCTGAGCATCGTTCAGATCACTCACAATCTGCTCGACCTCTGGAAGAACATCTTGATGTGCGGCAACTATCAATGTATTCGTTGACGCGTCAGCCCTGATATCCACGGGCTTCGTTGCTCTTTCTGCTGCTGGTCTTTCATCAAAAGATTGCTGAAGTACAGCAGCGATATTGGATGCGTCTGTAGAACGCAATCTTAATATCCGAAGAGGCGGACGCTGCTGACCATCCGCTGTGTCAAGAGACTTGACGAGGGGATCGATCACTGCCCAGTCCTCTGGGGTCGCCGAGATCAACAAAGAGTTTGTCGATTCAATCGCCTCGAAAGTCGGCATCGGTCCGCCGTGCTGCTTCATCGCCGAGCTGGTTGCAAGCAACTCCTGCATGAATGAGGCAACCTGACTGACCTTAGATTGCCTCAACTCAACAAGTCGGATCTGTCGAGATGGTCCTGTCTGGCTTTGTAGTTCTTCAAGTATTGCCAGGAATCGCGACATCGATTCTGTCTCTGCAACAATCTCCAGGGTATTCGATTCTGCGTCGATTGTTACATCAACTTGCTTCGCGTCGGGCAGCGTAGAGGTTTGAACTGCGTAGATCTGTTCGGCCCTGGCCGCAACCTCGCTTGCGAGCTGACCCGCGATGGGGACAATTCGCAGTTCACGCTCGACCGGTACCGCCGAGAGATCCGCGAGCATCTGCTCAACCTTCTGGAACGTCACATCATCACCAGCCACAATGAGCGTCTTACTCATCGGCTCGGTCTCAATCAGAACCTGCACCTGCTGCCGACCTGCCTGCGCGGGTGAACTGAGTACACCGCGGCTGGCGAGCCCGCTCAGTGCCTTGGCTATCACACTTAGGTCCGCATCTTCAACTCTGTAGGTGCGCAATTCTGCTGCAGCGGGAACTTGCACCCTGTCAAGCTGCTCAGCGAGTTCAGTAAGAGACTCCATTCTGTCAGCAGGGGCATCAATGATGAGCGAGTTGCTATTCTCTTCCGCAGAAACAGTGACCTGCTTCGGTTCACGCAACCACGGCATTGGATTGCCTCGCCGGTCGAGTGGAATGGGCGGTTCGGGATACAGCCGATCCATAGCGATCGCTACATCCGAAGCCCTGGCGACCCTGAGAGGGAATAGTTTCGTAACACGCTCAGGACCTTCGGCACGCTCAGTATTAAGCGCCTCTACAAACGATTTAATGTCAGCAAAGAGATCCTCGTGAGCAGCAACGATCAATGTATTTGTCGCTGTATCGGCTCGAACCTCCACAGGTTTAGCCGTACGTTCAGTTTGCGGTCTCTGACGGTACTGATCCGTCAGCATCTGTGCGATTGAGCTGGCCTCGGCCGTACGAAGTTGCAAGAGCCGCAGCGGGGGAAGATCGGTTTGCTCAAGAACATCGAGCCTCCGGACGTGTTGCTCGATCATCTGATGCTGTGCAGGCTCGGCAACAATCATCAAGCTGTTTGTACGGCTAACGGCTGAAATAGACGGTTCAGGCACACTCCGACCAGGATCAATCGGATCTGCTTGTGCCAAGAACGCCCTAAGCGGCTCGACTAGATCCTCAGCGTTTGCGCGCTGAACATCAACGAATCTGGTTGTACGAGACGGTGGCGTCATCTGTTGAGCTTGCTGAAGCCCAACATTGAATGCAGTAACTGACTCATCTGACCCAGTAATGATCAGATGCCCAGATCCAATGTCGTACTGAACCGTTGCGGGTTCGATCTTTGGATCACTAAGCAGGGATAGTTCCTGAGCACGACCAATCAAGTCATCCGGGTCATCTGTCTTCAGCCTCACAACTTCAACACGTGTAGCTTCTGACTCTCTTGCTGTGATCTGCTGCAGTAGACCTTGCACAAGCTGGAACTGTGCAGGCTGCGCACGAACAACTATCTGACCAAGCTCTGGTACCGCTTGGATTAAAGGCATCGCCCCCTGCTCGTCGAGCACGATACCGACAACTCGTCTGAGCTGGTCAGCGAGTTCCTGTGCAGAACCTGAATCAACATCGAAAGTGCGAGATTCAGTTGCTAAACCCGTTGCCTGTTCTGCCGTGCTCAATAACTGAACAAATGTCTCAATGTCCTCTCGGTCACCAATAAGAGTGACGGAACCAGATTCAGAGTCAAGAGATCGTTCAAATTCGGATGCCCCACCGCTGCTCTTTTCGAATAACTGCTCGGCCTTGGTAAATACGCGCTCTGGATTTGAGGCAACGATACGAACAATCCGCACCTCTCTTGCGCCCGCAGCCGGGCGATCGATGCCCGACAGCAGTGTTTCAAGACGAGCTATTTCATCTTCTGGTCCGGCAACAACAAGGGATTGATTGTCAGACCCAACCACAATCCGCAAGATATCTTGCTGCCTTGGAGAAAGAAGCCTGGCCAGCAGAGTCTGGGCACTCTGTGCAGAAAGATGCTCAAGGGGCACTACACGTGCTACATCCTCGTCATAATCATCATCACCACGCCTGGGATCGAGTTCATCGATCAATGCCTTTGCCTGGGATACGTGCTCAACAGTCCCAATGATGACAATCTTCCGGGCTTCGTCTAGAGGAACGATAGTGGGTTTGCGCTTCTCATCGAGAGACGTAAACAACTGAGACAGCCGTTCTGAAGCAGTCTTTGGACTCACTGCTGAAAGCGACAGCGTCACCAGAGTCCGTCCGCCACCGCTTGATCCTTGTTCGTCGGCGTCAAGCAACATTATCAGTTCTTCAACTGTTTGGATGCGTGACTCAGGACCAACAGCAATAACCGAGTTCGTTCGCGCATCCGGTTGAATGTTGAGTCCACCAACATCAACATCTTCAACAACGCGTTGCTTGCCGTCCTTGTCGATGATAATTCTCTGAACACGTTGCCCTATAAGTCCTTTGAGTGCCTGGACAACTGCATCGGGCTGTGCATTGCGAAGAGGAAATACTCTGTACGCAGAGTCTACAGGTCTGCGTTCGTCAATCGTCTGTATTACCTGCGAGAGACGCTCAATCTGCGCTGCTGATTCAACAAGTATCACCACGTTCTGCTCAGGCACAGGCGTTACAGAACCGTACGATTCAAGCAAAGGTCTGATCTGTT
>WUAK01000217.1 GCA_009827205.1 Phycisphaeraceae bacterium
ACTACGTAAACATCTACCTCTTCGACCCAGACGAGATCACAGGCATCAGCCTCCACCCAAGGCTCCAGCAGGACATCTTCAACGTCGACGCCATCGGCGACGGCAAGGGTCGCGAGCA
Source organism: Phycisphaeraceae bacterium (assembly GCA_009827205.1). Lineage (GTDB taxonomy): Bacteria > Planctomycetota > Phycisphaerae > Phycisphaerales > UBA1924. The sequence goes on from WUAK01000217.1 coordinate 119, forward strand.
AATCAAGCAGATCTGGAAGAAGGACACCAACTGATGACCGGGATGATCCTTCGAAGACTGCTCCAACTCCCCGTGATCCTGCTGGTGATCTACACCATCACGCTCACGCTCAGCTGGGCCATCCCGGGCAACCCGCTTGAAAAACCAGAGGGCCGCCAGCCCAGCCCCGAGGTCATCGAGGCGATGAAACGCCAGTACAACCTCGACAGCTTCCCCGCCTTCTATTGGTCCTACCTCTCAAGCGCCACGGGCATCGACTACGTGGGCGACACATTCAGCGGCCAGCGCGAGCGCACACGCGAGGCGGCACAGGCCGCGGGCGTCGCGCCGCCCCAGGACTACGTCTTCGACCTGGGCCCGTCGCTGCAGTACAACGACTGGAACGTCAACGAGATCATCGCAACGAGCCTGCCAGTCTCGGTCGTGCTCGGGCTGACCGCGATCGTGATCGCGCTGATCATCGGGATCGGCGCGGGCGTCATCGGAGCCGTCAAACCAAACTCGTTCGCGGACCTCTCGACACTCATCGTCGCGCTCATCGGGATCAGCCTGCCAAGCTTCGTCGTCGGCACGGTGCTGCTGATGCTCTTCGCAGTCATCTGGCCCATCCTGCCCGTGGGCGGCTGGGGCACCATCGGCAAGATCATCCTCCCCGCCACCACACTCAGCCTGCCCTTCGCGGCGTACATCGCCCGCCTCACACGCATGGGCATGATCGACGCGCTCAGCGCCGACTACATCCGAACCGCACGCGCCAAGGGCCTCAGCGAGATGAAGGTCCTCCTCAAGCACGCGCTCAAGAACGCCTTCCTCCCGGTCCTCAGCTACCTCGGGCCGGCGACCGCGTACGCCATGACCGGCAGCTTCGTGATCGAAAAAGTCTTTGCAATCCCGGGCCTAGGACAGCACTTCGTCAACGGCGTCCTCAACAAAGACCTCTTCCTCATCATGGGCGTCGTCTTGATCTTCGCGACCATGCTCGTGCTGTTCAATCTGGCGGTGGATGTGCTGTACAAGTGGGTTGATCCAAGGATCAGTTAGTTGTGGTCTATTAGCACTTTGACGTTCGAGAATTCAAGACTATTGAGCTCGTCCTTTTCAATAAAGAAATAGAACTCAGGGCTATACGGCCCCCACCGCATCATCTGGAAGAGCAACACCGGCTGCTTCATTGCCTGTAACACCGCATGATGTATTCTCAGATTGTGCTGGTAGACGTAGTAATGGCCTATCAAGCGAGATAGATCTCGAACATCAACCTCACCACATTCCTTTCCAACCTCATGGCCGATTTTGCAATCAACGCGTGACATTGCCATTGAATCGGAGCTGTCCCATTCTCCAAACTGACCCCAAAACTCATGACAATTCTCTATAGTGTCATGTGTACTTGGAAGATAAAAGTACGGCACAAACTCCAGTGAATGCCGGAATGCTCCAGCAATTGCTGTATTAAAATGATCAGCTGCAATAACACTGTTCTCACGAAAGAACTGACTGCGTTTCCTCCACTCCTTCTTGCGAGGATGGCAATCCACCTGCACGAGCTGTGTTGATTCGGGCTGATACACAACACGACCAGTCCATTGAAGATCGTAATCATTGCAAGAAGGATCGCGATGGACAAAGAAAGACAGTGATCCATCAGCCGGCAATCTTGCTCTTGCCGGGCTATCTGGCAGCTCAGAGAGAAAGATCTGCCCAAGAAAGTCGTAGTAATCGTCTGACTCTTCGGGCCACTCAACGTCCGGGCTCACCTCTGGGAGACCTCCGAAGCGAGACCTCGACCACGGAATTTCCTTCAGCCTTCGCTCTTCCTGATCACGGTAGAACTGATCGTGGTCGCCTTTGTCATACTGCACAACAATATCATCGCGTTCCTTGGACACACTCTTTGGCTTTGGAATCGCCAGCCGTATACGTTTGGGCAATATCCGCTGCTTGTTGAACAACAAGCCAGTGGTCAACAACGACGGCGGCTCCCAATTCGCTCGCCTCTCTTCTGGGCTGTCGTACACTTTAATCGCGTATCCGTGGCGTCCATGCTGTTCGACCAAAGGCCAGTACTTCGCCAAGCCCGCAGAGAGCATCTCTTTTTTGAGTTCTTCTTTGTACATCCTGTCGCACTCGATCTGGCAACGCGTCAATTTCACTACAACTCACGTTCAGAAATCGCCTAAACCAACCTCACCGCCTCAAGCAAAACAACACACCCGTTGTACACCCCATGAATCAGAATCGCGCCGACGAGGTACGGGTACGCCCGGTCGAGCGAGGGCTTCTTGCCCTTGGTGACCCCGTCGTGCCAGACCTTGGCAAGGCCGTAGCACGCCAGCGCTGAGCAGAACGCGTGCAGCGCGACGCAGACGGTCCAGCGCCACGCGACGAGCCAGGGCTCGGGGTCGGGGAAGTACACCTTGAGATAGAGCACGTTCTCGATCACCGCGAACGCGACGCCGCTGAGGGCCCCCATCGCGACAATGTGCGCGCGTGAGATCAGCACGAAGGGCTTCTTCTCGACCGCGAACCCGATGAGCGCGGACTTCATGACCTCCTCGATGGTCGGTCCGACCACCGCGATCGCGATGAACGACACGTACCCGATCGTCGGACCGTACATCGAACCCATGAACGTGCCCAGCACCGCAATTGGCCCCGCGGCGAGCACGATCAGGAACGCCAGCACCAAGCGCTCAACCGCGCCTGTTTCCTCTCGCATGCGCGTGAACCATCTCGCGTACGTCAGCGCATTCTCGGGGACGACCTGATCGGGGCTCGCCGTGTGCGCGGGCTCGTCGTGAACGCTCCGCTCGGCTTCTTCCGCGAACGAATCGTCCTCGGTGCCCACGATCTTGCGAGCAGCTTTCAGCTCCGATGGGTCGACCCGGGCCTCCGCTGCATCTCGCAGATGGGGCTCGCCCGCGAGGGACTGGTCGCGCGATGAGTACTTCCTGCCGAACACGCTACCTGCCCGGCGCGTGGTACGCGGTCCCGCTGGCGATCACCGCGGACAGGACCATGCCCTTGCGATCGACGGCGGAGCCTCCCACGTCCGCGGGGATCAGCCTCACGTTGCACACACCCGTGTAGCCCTTTTCCCTTGCATCGCGCAACAGCCTGACGAGCGCCTCGCGCCGGGCGCGCTCCATCAGCGAGCGGTACGCGCGCATCTCCCCGCCCGTGAGCTTGACCAGTTTCGAGATGAAGTTCTTGAAATAGTCCGTCGCGATCACGCACTCGCCGATCACGATCTCGCCCCCGCCCGACTCGGCAAGCCCGGGAGGCGACTTCAGATTCGACCGGATCATGGGCATCAGCTCATCCTCTGCTCTGCGGAGTCGTGCAAGGTGCCTGCGCTCGGTGAACGTGCCGACAAAGAACGCGGCAACGATGATCAGCAGCGGTAGACCGCACTGCAGCAGGATTGCAATCAGCTCAGCCATGGCTCACGCCCCACCGTCGAGCTTGACTGCTGTGCCGTAGGCGAACATCTCCGCCGCCCCACCCGTGACTGCGCTCGTGCTGAACCGCACGTTCACGATCGCGTCTGCGCCCAGCTCGTTCGCCTGCGCGATCATGCGCTCGATGGCCTGCCTCCTAGATTCCGTCAGCAGCTCCGTGTAGCCCTTGAGCTCGCCGCCCACGATGTTCTTCAGGCTCGCACCGATGTCTCGGCCCACGTGCTTGGCGCGGATCGTGTTGCCTTGGACAATGCCCAGCATCTTCGTGATGTTCCGGCCGGGCACCGATTCAGTATTGACAATGATCATGTCCACAAACTCCAGGAGGAGCCGCGAGCATAACGCCTACGCGCCGCCGGTGGAGGTTCGAATCATGAAACAAGAATGAACGCCTTCGCGTCAGTCGCCGACGGCCTGCACGTGCTCGCGAAGCTCAGCCATCCCCTCAACCGTTCCGATGAACCTGATCTTGCGGCCTGCCCACGAGTCGTTGGTCGGCAGCTCATCAACAGTCATAAATGTCGTGAACGTCTCAACGACCTCCTCATCACCGGGCGTGCGCTCTGCGTAGCTGGTCACAAACCCACCGTCGGTCACTGGTGAGCCGTCCTCCGGATAGTCATCGGGCGCCTCGCGGCGGACAGGCATGTTGGGCTTGGCATCAAACTGACGCGAGAAGCGCTCGATCGTGTCGGTTTTCAAGCAAATGTAGTGCCCCATCTCGTGCACGATCGTCCAGTCGAGCGTGCCGCGACGCGCGGTCACCGGTCGGATTGCGTCAGACAGGTTCTTCTCCTCATCCGCGGCGTACTTGGCGATCGAGAACTTGTACCCCTTGCGACCCACGTCGTTCTTCCCGTCCCCACCGAAGCGGCCGGCCCATCGCCTCCCCGCTTCGATGTTGAACTGGACGATGCCTTCGCGGTACTGCTTCGGAATCAGCGCGACGACCCTGTTCCAGCACTGAACCCCAAGCTCACCAGCTTTAGGGTCGCGTACCGACTTGCCGATGATCGCATCACCATCGATCTCGAAGACCGCGAGATACTTGCCGGGCGCTTGGTCGAGCTTGGGATCATCGGGGATGCTGCTCAGCGCGATCTCGACCGACTCACTTGCTGAGTGACTCTCGCTCTCATCCTGACTCATCACAGGCTGAGCGCACAGAACAAACCATCCCACAGCTACACAAGCTGCGGCGTGTCGAAACTTCGTCATCTTGCATTCACTTTCGCGAGGAGGTCTGCGTCAACTCAGTCCGCATGCTCTTCAAACGTCGCGCCCCGCTCAACGCTGAAGCTGACGAACTGACCAACCTCGAAGTCCTCAGCGTTCTGGCCCGGCGCGGTCGGCTCGCAGTGCACGGGCATGCCCGCACCGATCACCACGCAGCCGTCCTTGATCGCCAGCACCGAGCCCTGAACCCTGCGGGGCCTTCCGAACACTGGGTCGATGTACCTGCCGCCCGACTGGCAAACGTCGATGCGCTTTGCGCGGGCGCGGATCACGCCCCTGATCGTCTTGCCGGGCTGGGTCGTGATCTCCCCAACTGGCTCAAGGTGTGTCTTGTAGCTGGTGTTGTGGAAGCTGA
>WUAK01000218.1 GCA_009827205.1 Phycisphaeraceae bacterium
CCTTCGAGGAACCGCCCTTGCGTCTCGAACTGATCGACGAGCGTTGAATCGAAGTTCAATCTATCGAACCCAGCTTCTTTAAGCACCTCTGCCAGCGCATCAGTCCGCCGTTCGAGGCGCCTCTTGGTGCTGAGCATTGGGTAGAGCAGCACCCGCCCGTCGGCGTGTGTCGAGAACCAGTTGTTCGGAAAGACCGCGTCGGGCTTGGCGGGCTCTTGGCTGTCTTCTAAGACAAGGACGTTGACACCAACGCTGTGCAGCACGTCGACAAACCCATCAAACTCCGCCGCCACGGCTTTGCGATCCGCGACGGGATCGGTTGCGGCTCGGCTCTGAAAGGCGTTCGACTCGGCGGTCTCTGGGTTCGACCCGCACGCCGCCGGGCGGACCATGAGGATTGTGTCTGTGGTTTGCTGGGACATGTCAATCTACAAGACGTGCATCAATTGTAAAAGTAGTCGAATGCCTCGAAACCTAGCCCAATCAGTAAACTGAGCCCACCAATAAAGACGACTGCAAGAACAAGTCCAATCACAATCTGCCCTACTGTTAGCTCGATCTTGGTGGCTACGTTCTTTGGTTTCCAATCGTCTCGGATGACTGAATCTACAACAAGCTCTGAATCTCCACGTTCAGATTCGTACTGAACCGACTTCACTTGCCACCGTTGCTCATCGCAATACGCTGATAATTGCGAAAGGCTCTTTGCCTGAATCCTGACCGGCCGCGGGGAGGATGCGATGTCTACTAGGTAAATCGGCATCTTACACTTCAACAGTCTTCAACTCATCCGCGAAGAAGATCTCCGCCTCAGTCTTCTGCTCGATCTCTTCACGCGTCACACCCTCGGCGAGCTCTGTCACCACGAAGCGCTTCTTCGACTGGTCAAACAGCATCACGCAGAGATCGCTGATGATCATGTCCACGACGCCCTTGCCCGTGAGCGGGAGGTTGCACTCGGCGAGGATCTTGGCGTCGCCCCGCTTTGAGACGTGCTCCATCATGACAACGACCTTCTCGACGCCCGCGACGAGATCCATCGCGCCGCCCATGCCCTTGACCATCTTGCCCGGGATCATCCAGTTGGCGATGTCGCCCTGCTGCGAGATCTGCATCGCGCCGAGGATGCACATGTCGATGTGCCCGCCGCGGATCATGCCGAAGCTGTCGGAACTCGAGAAGAAGCTCGATCCGTCGAGCGCGGTCACGGTCTGTTTGCCCGCGTTGATCAGGTCGGCGTCGACCTTGTCGTCCGTCGGGAACGGACCGATGCCCAGAAGACCGTTCTCGGATTGGAGCCAGACCTCGATGGGCTTGCCGTCCGTCCCGACCGGGATGTGGTTGGCGACGAGCGTCGGCATCCCGATGCCGAGGTTGACGAGATAGCCGTCCTCGAGTTCCTGGGCGGCACGCTTTGCGATCTGATCACGTGTGAGTGGCATAGCCGCATTGTACGGCAAGTTCAGGCGTCGTCGCGCTCGCGAGCCGAGATCGTCAGCTGCGTCTTCCGGTGCTTCCGCACTGGCTTGAACTGCTTAACGAGAACCAAGACGCCGCCCACAGCCGCGAGCGAGACAACCCAGAACTGCCAGTCACCGATCGGCATCAGAGCACCCGAGTGACAACTGTGTACACGACGAGCGACGAAACGTACGCGACGCCTGTCATCCAAGCGAACTGCAGCCCCGCCCACTTCCAGCCCCCCGCTTCCTTGGCGGTCACCACGAGCGTCGGCAGGCACTGGATCGCAAGGACGAAGAACACCAGCATCGACCAGCTCGTCGCCTCGGTGAAGACGGGCGAGCCGTCGTCGCGCTCGGCGGTCGAAACCGCTTCAAAAACGGTCTGGTCCTCGGTGTCCTCGCTGCCGGCGATCTGGACCGCCATCGTCGAGACAAAGACCTCGCGTGCCGCGAAGCTCGCCAAGATGCCGACGGTCAGTTGCCGATCCGCGCCGATGGGGGCGAAGACAGGCTGGATGGTCGAGCCGATCCTGCCGAGGAACGTGTTCCTGGAAGCGAACTTCGTGTCCTCTGCATCCGCACGTGCGAGCAGCTCGTCGGCGCGATCGGGTTCGGCTCTTGCGATCTGAGCCGCCTCCGAACGCAGAGATTCTGCCGCGGGTGAAGACTCCGAACCCGGGTACGCGTTGAGCCACCAGAGCACGACCGAGATCGCGAGGATCACGGTGCCCGCCTTCCGCACAAACAGCCAGCCTCGGTAGAGCGCCTGCTTGGTTGCGTAGACAAGCCCAGGCAGCTGATAACGCGGCAACTCGAGCGCCATGGGCCTGCTGCGGCCGCGGAGGATCGTCCCTCTTGCGATGATCGCGCTGACAAGCCCCGCGAGTATGCCAAGCACATAGCACCCCGTGAACGCGAGAGCCTGCTTGCCGCTGCTGCCCGGGAAGAGGATCTGTGTCAGCAGCACGTAGACAGGAATGCGCGCCGAGCAGCTCATGAACGGCACCACAAGGATCGTCGCAAGGCGGTCGCGTCTGTCGGGCACCGCACGCGCTGACATGATCGCGGGTATCGCGCACGCGTGAGCCGACAAGAACGGCACGAACGCATGCCCGGGCAGCCCGAAGGGCCTGAGCAACCGATCGATCACAAACGCCGCCCGCGCGAGATAGCCCGACTGCTCAAGCAGCGCGATCAGGAAGAACAACAGGATGATCTGGGGCAGGAAGATCACCGTACCGCCGACACCCGCGATGACGCCGTCGGTCAGCAGATCCCTGACGGGCCCCTCGGGCAGAACGTCTGCTACAAGTGTGCCCAGAGTCGCAAATAGCCAGTCGATCCCGTCCATCGGGACCGACGCGAGCGTGAAGATCACCCAGAAAAGCCCGGTCATGATCGCCGCGAACGTCACCACGCCGAGCACCGGGTGTGTAAACGCCCGGTCGAGCCTGTCTGTGAGGCGGTCTCGATCGCCCGCGTGCGCATCGTCGGCGCACACATCGGCGTACACCGCATCCGCCCACCGCTCGAGCTCACTCTGCTCGGTCGGTATCGAAGACTCGGTGACCACACCCGTGCTCAGGAGCCCTCGCGCCTCGTCGATGCCTGCGCCCGTCTTGCTTGAGACAAGCACAACCGGGCAACCGAGGTGACCCGCGAGCTTGTCTCTGTCGATGTGGATACCACGCCTGCTGGCATCATCTGCCATCGTGACAACGACCGCGGTCGGCATCTTGCGCGTCAGCACCTCGCCTGCCAGTTGCAGGTTGCGCAGAAGATTCGTCCCATCCAGCACGAGCAGAACTTCGTCGGGCGGTGAAGCGCGCGTTCCCGCGGGAGCAACAGACCCCTCGAGCACGCCCCTGCAAATCGAAGACTCAGACTGATCGAGTCCGAGGCTGTAGATGCCGGGCAGGTCGATGATCGACATCGACCGCCCACCGACATCGAGCGACGCGACGTGCGCTTCCTGCGTCGTTCCCGGGAAGTTCGAGGTCTTCTGCCTGCGACCGGCGAGCTTGTTGAAAAGGGTCGTCTTCCCGACATTCGGGTTGCCGATGAACGCGACAGTGAACGGCGCTCGTTCTGGTGCAACGACTTCCGCAGATGAGATCGGATCTGTGCTTGTCAAGCGTCCCCCCGGTGGTCGGCGTCAGCAGGGGCGGACGTGCACGTGGTCGGCGAGCTTTTTCGAGAGCGCGATCCGGCACCCGCTCGCACCCGGCCCGATCGACACGATGCAGGGCTCGCCCATCTTGCAGACCTTGAACTCGCACTCGGGCTTCAGCCCCATCGCACGGAGTTCTGCAGACTCGAACTCGGGAAGCGTGCAGGACTCAAGCCGAGCCGACTGCCCCCTGGAGAGCTGTGTCAGTGGCACCGAAGCAGGCTTGGCTGGGGTCTGGGTAGTCACACCCAATGATAGGCTGATTGAGAATCAGTCGCAACTGATCGCATGAGATCAGCTTCCATGCCTCGGAGCGAGTTCCTCGAATGACATGCAGTAGCCAGCACGCCAGATCGGGTACTGGACCTCGCAGCGGAAACCGACGTATTCGGTCGGATCGACCTCGATCCTGCTGAACGCGTGCTGAGTCAGCTCGCCGTGCCGGTGCCAGAGCGAGCTGTGCGACGAGGCGATGCCCCTTCCCAGCAGTTCTAGCTTCATCTGGCTCGGGAACCTGGTGGCCCACTTGTCGCCACCCGGGATCGAGAGCCCCGGGTACCACATCAGCGCGTCAACCGAGGGTCTGAACATGCGCTCGAGCTTCTCGTGCAGGTACACGTCAAAGATGAGGTTCTGGACAGGCCAGTTGACAAGGTACCACACGCGCTCAAACGCGCACTCCTTTGTCTCCGGATTGATGAAGGGCCAGGTCGTGCGAGTCGCGGTCACAACATCGAGCGAGTGATTTTCGTCAAGGTCTGCGGGGTCGATGACCTGCAGGAGCTGACCCACCTTGCCCCGACCCGTGATCTCTGGCATCGGCGACGAAGTAAACGGCTCGATCAAAGCGGTCGGCGTGCGTCCTTTGAGGCCAGTGTCATCGAGCAGCTTGCGGTTCCAGCCTTCCTTTGCCCAACGCATGTTGTCGCCCGAGCAGATCACCAGCGGCATGCCGCTGGGCGCGATCGAAGCGCCGATAAAGCCGTTGATATACGTTCGGCTGAGCGTGTCTTCATCTTCAATGTCAATGATGTTGATGCTGATGCCCGTTTGACACCCACCACCCGTGAGTTGCGACGAGACGGCGTACATGTTGGCGCGAGTGCCGACGTCGGAGTTCATCCCGTTGCCGGGTGGGCCCTGGATACTCGAATCGAGCCGATCGGTGAGCTTGGTGTGGCTCCCAGCGATGTCGTCGATGAGCCTAGAGAACTCGTTGACCGAAGCTTCGAGCAGATCGGCTGACTCGCTTGTCACCCCGACTCGCCGCGCTGCATCGACGAATTGATGAAGTCCTTTCACACCCGGCAATCTGATGAGAGTCTGGAGCGACGGCGGGTCTTGAACCGCGAAGCTGATCCGCTGGCAAGTGTTGCGGACAATATCGAGGAACCTCGACATCCCGCTGCCGCCCTGTGCATGCTCCGGGAGCTGACTGATCGCTTCTATCAAATCAGAATGGAGCCGGTCCGCCACACGCTGGCATCGCTTGGCCTCCTCGTTTGAGATTGGCTTTGGAATCT
>WUAK01000219.1 GCA_009827205.1 Phycisphaeraceae bacterium
TGGTCAGTGTGATGCCATCGGGGTCGGGGCGGTTCTCAAAGTCGACGTGGTTGTCGTTGTAGCCGATGTTGCCTTCCCAGGTCGACTTGCCGCCGTGGATGAGGAGCGTGTTCGACTCGTCACCGGTCAGAGCGTCGGTACCAAGAAGCTGCCAGACGAGTTCGGCACCAGTGCCCTGGGCAACCCACTGCGGGCCGCGGTTACCGATGACGGCTTCCGAAGCCTTGTATGTGTTGGTCCACTGGCCGAGACGACGGCTGTAAGGAGGGGTGTGTGCGTACGACATGTTGCCGATACCTTCGACGGCACCGGAGATGCCCGACACGTCGTCTTCAGGTGTACCGCGGAACTTGGGGTCCCAGAGTGCGCGCTGTTCATCAACGGCGCCATCCGGCTCCTCTGTCTCGTAGTTCTCGTAGGCGATGACCTGCGAGTTGTTCTGCTCAGCGGGGCTGACCATGAGCTCGGCGGTCACGAAGCCCTCGCCGATCAGCGGGGAGAACAGGTTCGCGGTGGTGTCCTTGCCTTTGCCCAGTGTGGCGACTGTGTTATCGCCGCGGTCGATCTTACTGGCGAGCATGTAGTCGCCGTCGTTGGCGTCGGCCCAGAGCACCATGCCCTGACCGATACCACGGATCTGAGTTGCGTCCTTGAGCTGACGTGCCGAGGCGCGAGCCTTGCCGAGCGCCGGCAGCAGGATGCCGATGAGCAGCGCGATGATCGCGATGACCACCAGCAGCTCGATCAGCGTGAACGCACGATTCTTGCGGGTTTCCATTTCCAAATACTCCAAACCATGGCTCCATTTCGGAGCCGACATTCTGAGACACTTGCCTTTAGAGGCATGGTGCCATCCTCGATCAGCACCAAGAGCGATCAGCCCTGGTACACCCGCGCCCGCGACAAGACACCAACACAGCGCCGTGCCACACGGGATTTTCGAGATGTCGGTGGAGAACTGGGACCGACAGTGCGGTCAAAATCGGCGGCATACCGCCAACATGAGGGCATGGAAATGTGCTCCGTCTTGCCCCAATCCTTCACCCGCTCTTGAACGTTCAGCGAGCATATGTCTATCCGCAACACATTCTGGGACGGTTGCGACTTCGTGGTAGTTTAGGATATGCCAATCCGAGCCGCAACCGGCAGAACCCATGATCACACGGAGAGCATCAGCGATGTCGCAAGTAAGCCCGATTACCCGTACACATATCGAACACGAACTCGCTGAGTTAGGCCTGAGCCTCCCAAATCCGGCAAAGCCTATCGCGGCTTATGTCCCGACAGTGAGATCGGGCAACCAGGTCATCGTCTCTGGTCAGATTCCGGTTGTGGACGGCAAGCTCATCGCGGAGGGGCTCGTTCCGACGGATGTCACTGAAGAGGAAGCCCAACGCTGTGCAAGAAGATGCGTGCTCAATGGACTCGCGGCCGTGTTCGCTGAAATCGGAGCTGACGAGGGTATCGTCAAAGTCCTCAAGCTCGGGTGCTTCGTTGCTTCACCATCCGATTACGGGAATCACCCCTTTGTTGCCAACGGAGCAAGCGAACTGCTCGCGCAGGTCATGGGAGAAGCAGGTCGTCACGCCAGGGCGGCGGTCGGCTGCTCAAGTCTGCCAATCAACGCCCCGGTCGAGATCGAGATGCTTGTAGAGGTCGGGCCCGTCGGCTGATCAGCCGAACGCCTTGTTGTAATCGGCCAGGAACTTCTCGAGACCGATATCAGTCAGCGGGTGCTTGAGAAGCTGACGAATCACACTCATCGGAACCGTCGCGACGTCCGCACCGGCCAGTGCGCAGTCAACCATGTGCTTCGGGTGACGGATCGAAGCCGCGAGCAGCTTGGTCGGGAATCCGAAGTTGTCATAGATGGCTCGGATCTGCGCGATCAGGTCCATGCCATCCTGGCTGATGTCATCAAGCCTTCCAATGAATGGGCTAATCAAGAAAGCCCCGGCCTTGGCGACAAGCATGGCTTGCATCGGTTGAAAGCAGAGGGTCATGTTTGTGTGAGTGCCCTCGTCCGCGAGTGCTTTGCACGCCTTAAGTCCATCGATCGTGCACGGGAGTTTTACGACGATATTCTCAGCGATCTTGGCTCGTTCTCGCCCCTCAGTAAGCATCCCCTTGAAGTCAACAGCAATGACCTCAGCTGATACTGGTCCCTGAACAACCTCACAAATCTCCTCGAGTCGCTTGCCGTAGTCGATTCCTTCTTTGGCAATTAGAGACGGGTTTGTGGTCACCCCGTCCAAGACACCGAGGTCGTTGGCTTCTTTGATCTCGTCGATGTTCGCGGTGTCGATGTACAGTTCCAAGGCGGGTCTCCGGGTTGCGGCGGTGATCGGACCGAGTCTGGCTGAGTTTAGACCTCGGTTTGGACAGGCAGCATCTTGTGGAGATCCTTCCTCAGGATCTTCCCAACCGGGTTACGGGGCAACGCCTCAACGATGTGCACCTCTCGTGGGCACTTGTATCCCGGGAGCTGGTCCCGGCACCAGACCCGCAGCTCATCCGTAGTTGCCTGGCCGCCCTCGATAAGCTCAACAAACGCAACGATCACTTCGCCACGCACCGGGTCATTGACCCCAATGACTCCAGAGGCCTCTACCGCGTTGTGCTTGTTGAGAATCTCTTCCACTTCACGCGGGAAGACATTCTCACCGCCAACGATGATCATCTCTTTGATTCGGCCCGTGATGTAGAGATAGCCATCCTCGTCTATACGAGCGATGTCACCGGTACGCATATAGCCCTGATCATCAATGGCGTTTACGGTATCAGACTTTCTTTTGTAGTACCCAGCCATGAGATTCGGACCGCGCAGTCGAAGCTCGCCTTCCTGACCAACAGACAACTCTTCTTCTGTGTTTGGATCGACGATACGCTGTTCGATCTGAGGAAGCGGCTTACCGACAGAGTGCCGCTTTGTGCAATCAGGCAAGCTGACATTGGTCGCGGGTGAGAGTTCGGTCATCCCGAAGCCTTCGCAGATCTTGATCCCAAATTTCTCACGGAAGCGTTCGAGTGTCGCGTCGGGTAATGGTTCGGCGCCAGATACCATGATCTTCATTGACAAGAAGTCGCCAGGCTTTCCTGATTTTGCGTTTATGAGCGCCGCGTACATCGACGGGATACCGATAAAGACTGTCGCGTGATGCGTACGAGCGAGTTCGAATATCTTGGGCGGAGAAAACCGCGCTGTGTAAACGACCTTTGCGCCATATACCAGTGGTGTGAGCGTGAGCTGGGTCACGCCAAAGCAGTGGAACTGAGGCAGCACACCCAGGAAGGTGTCGTGCTTGGAGGCGTTCATTCCCTGAGCGCCCTGATGGATATTACTGATCAGATTGCCGTGCGTGAGCATGACACCTTTGGGCTTGCCAGTGGTGCCGCTTGTGTAGAGCAGCGCTGCGAGATCTTCATCTCTCTTGAGCGAGGGCCACCTGAGCGACGGGACAGATTTGAAGTCAATCTTGTCCATCTCAATGACAGCGGGCACATTCGGCCTGTAGCCAACGGCATCGAGCATCGGCCCGACCGTCACGACCGCGTCTATCCCAGAGTGCTCAACTACGTAATCGAGTTCTTCTTCTTTGAGCAGGTAATTCAGAGGCACGATCACTCGGCCAAGCATCCAGCTTGCAAGGGCAGCGATCGGGAAGGCCGCGCTCGTTGGAAGCATCAAGCCGATCTGTGGAGCCGAAGATCGCTTCTCGATCTCATCTGCGACATGGAACGCGGCCACGATGAGCTCGGCCCCGGTGTAGGATCCCCTATCGTCGACCACGAGGGTCCGCCGGGCGTTGCGTAGTAGAGATCGAAATACTGGCCAGTGAACGCTCAAGCAGGTCCTTTCTCGGCTCGATCACGTCTTTGGCAGACACAATAGACTCCAGTTCTGGTGGAGGGATGGGCCATTTTCCGATCTTGGAGGCATGCAAAGCATGAGATCAATCAGCAAGCTTCTGATTCTGGCGACCTTCGCTGCACTCACGCTCCCAACCCTTGTCGGCTGCCAGTCCAGCCGAGGGGCGAGCACGGTGACCCCGTCCTACGTCTCGCTTTACCGGGCGGGTGAGTACGAACAGGCTTACGAAGCTGCCAAGGCCTTCCCGACCACATATCACGGCAGCGAACGACTGATTGCGGGCATGTCTCTCGCTGCCCAGGGAAACGATCAGGAAGCCAAGACCTGGCTACAACCCCTGATGCACTCCAGTGATCGTGAGATCCGGGGCAGAGCCCAGGCCACGATGGGCCTTATTCTTGCCAAAGAACGATCACACAAGGACGCAGCCCAGCACCTAGATAATGCATCCAACGCTCTATCTGGCCCCCTAAAAGGGTGGGCGGCTCACTATGGTGCCCGGGAATACGAGAAATCGGGTGACCAGCTCCGTGCGGGGCGCATGCGTTCAGTTGCAAACCTCCGCGGCCCTGCGACCACCGCTTCGTTGCCGAGTGGGGATTTCACGGTTCAACTCGGCAGTTTCTCATCGAGAAGTCGAGCTCAATCACGGGTGAGAGACACCGCCCCTGCAGCAGTCAACGCGGGCTATGAGAAACCCCGCGTCGAGATGACGATGTCGGGTAGCAGGCCGCTCTACGCGGTCCGAGTCGGCCATTTTCAGAGCCCAGAGGCCGCAAAGGCCGCATCAGCGAATTTCCCCGGGGATACCGCCGTTATCCGGATGAACTGACTGTTCATGGAACCAAACTTCCAGATAAGCGTCTGATACCATCAGATCGTGACTTTGGGAGGAGGTCCGTATGCGACTCGTCAGGTCAGCCTTACTGCTCTCGATGCTCCTATCGACGAACGCAGTCGCTCAAACACAATCCGACCCAGAGCCTCCTCAAACTGAAGAACCCGTCGAGCAAGAACTGGCACCTCTTGGCCCTCTTGCTGAAGTCGAACGGGATCTCCGCCGCACGTACTACCAGTTCTTCAAGCGGACACGTAACAAACAGATGCATGAACAGGGATGGCGAGAGCTTGAGAGGTTCATGGATGACCCTCGTGTCTCTGAACTCATGATCGAGTTATTCG
>WUAK01000220.1 GCA_009827205.1 Phycisphaeraceae bacterium
GAGGCCAAGCCCGCCGATAAGCACGGCTGGTGGTGGGCGGTGGGACGACGCAAGAACGCCGTCGCCCACGTCCGCATGAAGCTCGCCTCTGAGGGCTCTGGTTCCGTCAAGATCCAGAAGACCCAGAAGAAGTTCAAGACCGTTGACGAGTACTTCAGCGAGACCCAGGACCGCACCGACTGCCTCGCACCACTCAAGGTCACGGGCACCGACGGCACGATGGAAATCGTCGTCCGCGCCCACGGGGGAGGCCACACCGGACAGGCACAGGCCATCCGCCTCGGCATCGCCCGCGCTCTCCGCGACTACGACCCCACGCTCGAAGACAAGCTCCGCGAGCACGGCTTCCTGACAGTGGACGACCGCCGCGTCGAACGCAAGAAGTACGGCCAGCCTGGTGCTCGCAAGCGCTTCCAGTTCTCGAAGCGATAAACGGATCCGGACCCTGCCCAGACTCTTGTCTGGAAACAGGGCAAAGGCCCGCCGGGGTGCGCTCCACCGCGCCCGGCGCACATCGTTCTCTCGCCGAACGCCCGTTTGTGACGGGCGTTCGGTCGTTTTGGGACCAGTCACGCCCCATACCGCGTGCAGACGACTCGCATTGATGTACACTCAACGGGTAGCGGGAGCCCGACTGACTGATGCGTACACCACTGGAGATCATGGATGGACAGCGATCGTCGCGCCGCTCGGGATCGGATGACGCCGGCGGTCCGCAGGCTCGAACTCTTACGCGCCAGAAGGACAAGCCAAGGCAGGGACACATCACTCGCCCCGACCATGGCGGGCCTGCGCAGACACCTGGAGAAACAGGCAAGCCAGACCGACCCGCTCCGCCAGACGTTCGACAACCTCGTGCCGACCGAACTGGCAAGCAGGTGCAAAATCAGGCTCGACAAGGGCGTGCTCAGAGTGGGCGTCGCGGACAGCTCGATCCGCTACGCACTCGACCGTTTGCTACGCGCGGGCATCCGAGATCAGATCATCAGGCAGTCGCAGATCCCGATCCGGGACATCAAACTCGAAGCCAAGACTTCGCGGCCTCGGCGGGCTGGAGGCCGGGCTTCGACGACCCGCAGCACGAACGACAGATCATCCTGACGCTCGAATCGACACACGCCATCTGCCCGCGCTGCTCGTTCGACCTCATCGGCCAAGAACGCCCGGACTGCCCCGAGTGCGCCTGGGTCATCGACCCAGCCAAACTTATCTTCCCAGATGCGCCACCGAACCCCAGCTACCGCCCGATGCTCGCCGGCGCGATATCGCTGCACTGGCTTGCGATGATTCTCGCGTGTATCGCGGTCCCGTCTTCACTCGCGCTCGGCACGCTCCTGCTCGTGACCACGTTCTTTGTGCAGATCGTGACCTGCTGGCGCTACCTTGTTGTCGCAGACAACCCCCGCGCGTGGCAGAGTCTTGACGCGATCAAGCGGCGTCCCCACTGGTACGCAGCCTTCTCTTCTCTGGTGTTCGGTGTTGCTAGTGTTGTCGGGGCATTCCTGCTTCTTGTGCTTACGTAATAATATAATATAGAATACTATAATGATTCTGGGTCCTTGGTGTTGACTCGGGGCCAGGGCAGTTTCTCTTTGTCGCGACTGACCCGTATCAGGGCCCGAAGTGTCCGGTGGTCCATTGGGTAATCGACCTGCTGCCAGGAGGGCGCCTCGTCAAGATGCCGCAGCGATTCGGAGGAAATGTCTTTCTCAGAATAATTCAGAATCATTATATCTTTTTTGATAGTCTGAGAATCTTCTTTTCCTTGTTCGCGTTTTGAAATCCACACAAGCTTCTCATTGAAGGGGACCCAGATCCATTTCATGGGCCAGAACTCGATGTTGTTTCGAACTTTGTACAGATACGTATCCTTGCTTGGGTTTGGATCGTTCTCGTCGACCCTACGGCCTTCTACAAAGTCCATTCGTGCTGCGCAAACGAGGAATGATTGCATTAGCTTGCGGTACTCAAACTGGATGTCGTGCAGCCAGGCAAAGATCCGGCGGAAGCGGATGTGCCTGTCGCGGAGTGTTGATGAGGCGTTTTCGCCAGGATCGGTTTTGATAAAGTTCATGATGCCTTCGCTGATCGATCCATCACTCGGGATGCAGTAAAAGAACTGGACATCTTTCATCGCCTTCTCGACCACTGACCGAAGGATGACAGCGTGCTGCGATTCGAGCGGGGGCTGCATGCACACGAGCGTGTGTTTGCTGCCGGGGTTGAGGCGGTTGATTACAGACCTTGTACGGGCAACGTACTGGTCGGAACTTTCGATCCGCGGCCCGCGCGCGCTTTCCAGGAGATTGCAGATTCCCTCGATCGCCGTCACGAGCTGTTCGTTGAGCACTTTCAGGCGGGCTGGGGTGTAATCGGGCTCGCTGGCGGTGGCGATCGACTTGAACCTGCTGTAGTACGGATACAGAGCCTTGGGCGACCCGTCGCCGCGCTTGGAGGGGGTGTGCCCCAATGCTTTCGGGAGTTCTAAATCTGATATTCCAAGCTTCTCGACGCGCCGGAAGACCGCACTGGCTCGTTCCCATCGCTCTCTAAAGCTCTCTCTATTTTCTTGCTCTACCTCGGCCTCACTCTTTGCGTGAGCCGGGGTTACGTCGTTGTGTTGGTCGTCGTGTGGCATTCGGTTGCCTCTTACTCCCTCAGATCGTCCATCCACAGATGGTATCGCGAGCCGCGACGACAAAATCGCAGCCAGCGAAAGCTCATTTTGTTAAGAAGGGTAAAAATCGACAATTTTGTGATTTCTCGCTTTTGATCTGAGAAAATTACACTATTCTTCTGGTCGAGATTCGCTGCCTTTTATAGGAGGAATACGCGATGAATAGTGCGTTTACTCTCATCGAGCTGTTGGTGTCCATCGCGATTATCGCGTTGCTCATCGGGATCCTGCTGCCCGTCCTCGTGTGGGATTGGGCTCGCACCAAGCCTGTGCCCGCGCCGACAGGCGCTCGAGCCGGGGAGGTGGAGCACCCACTGAAGAATCCCCAGGTCACTACAGCGACTCCTCAGGATGCAGACCCGGCCCCGCTCACGGGTATCAAGGGTTACATCGCGAGTGTTCTCGAAGAAAAAGGTGTGGGTTTCCACTCTGACAAGTACGCTCGCTATGGCAATATGGATGATGGAACATGGCCTTGCTGGCCTGAGATCATCATGCGGAATGAGCGAGTGTCTACGCCGCCACCAATCAAGGGCAAGTTCCCCACGAACTCGGGCGGGGCTTCTCCGCTCAAACAGTCTGCGTAGCAGGCAGGCGAAACCCATGAAAACAACCGCGGATGTCCATCGGGGCATCCGCTTTCATTTTTGTCAGGCACTCATTCGCTCAGCACCAGTCACAACACCCACGCCAGCACAAACACAATCAGCACCAGTACCCCGACGATCGTCCAGAGCGAGGCGCCCTCTTTCGCATCGCCGATCCACTCGCCGCAGGCCGGGCACTGGGCTGTGTCGTCGTAGATCTCCGAACTGCAGGACGGGCACCGGCGCATCGCGCGGTCGAGCCTGCGCAGATCCTCCCCCGAGGGCCCCTCGGGGTGCAGCTCGTCATCGACCGAGCCCAGGTACTCGTCCTCGTATGGCTCGTCGTGGTACGCCACGCCCTAAAGATAGCAGAACGCTGCTGGCGCACCCCAGGGCGGCTTTGGTGTGTAGGCTTGTGCCATGAAGAACCTTCGACGCACCATCGGCGCCGCCGCCCTCATCACCCTCGCAGGTTGCAGCCAGCCCAGATCGGGCGGCTCGTTCTACACAGATAACCCGAACCCGGGCACCGAGGGCTTCGTTCCCCTCTTTACGCCTCTCTCGACGGGTACCAAGGCCGTCCCCGAGCGGGTCGCCGCGTTCGATGGCTTCCAGACCGTGGGCATCGCCATCACACCCGACGGCAGGCTCTTCCTCTCAAGCCCGCGCTGGCACGGCAACCACGGCGACAGCGTCGTCGAAGTCCGCACGGGCACCTTCAACCCGCCCATCGCCTATCCAACCGAGGCCTGGAACAGCTGGCGCCCCGGCGTCCGCCCAGAACGCGCCTGGGTCTGCGTGCAGGCGCTCTACAACGACGACCAGGGCCGACTCTGGGTCCTCGACCCGGGCGCACCGAACTTCGGAACCCCCGTCCCGAACGCAGCCAAACTGATCCGATTCGATCCGGACCGTGACCGCGTCACCGCCTCGTTCATCTTCAACAACTCGATCGCACCCGACGGCTCCTACCTGAACGATGTCCGCATCGACACCAACGACGGCTTCGCGTTCATCACAGACTCGGGCCTCGGCGCAATTGTCGCGGTTGACCTCACGACAGGCAACGCCGGCCGATTCCTCGAAGAGCACATGTCCACCAAGGCAGACACTTCACTCGAACTCATCATCGGTGGCGAGCGTTGGGTCGACGAGAACGGGTACACCCCGGCTGTCCACTCCGACGGCATCGCCCTCTCGCCAGAGGGCGACTACATCTACTACCAGGCGCTCACGGGCAGAACACTCTACCGCGTCCCGACCGCGCCAATGAAGTCAGCACTCAGGCCCGAAGGCGACTGGCCAGCGCAATATCGAGGCCTGACGCTCGTCGACGACATGGGCGAGTTCGTCGAGGAGTTGGGCGAGACTTTCGTAACCGACGCGATGGCCATGGACGACAACGGCGTGCTCTACTTCACCGCGCTCGAGCGGGACGCGATCACCGCGAGACTGCCCTCGGGCGAACTCACGCAGGTCACCGCCGACACACGGATCAGCTGGCCCGATAGCTTCGCGATCCACGGCGGCCGCCTCTACTTCACAAACGCCCGCATCCACGAGACAGGCTTCGGCAGGCCAGAGGGCCCATTCGCACAGGGCCCATACGGCGTCTTCCGGGTGCCGCTGATCGACCCGGATTGATCCGAGAGCCAACAGGACCCACCAACCTCCCAGCTACCGGAGTGACGGGTGGTTATTCCGACGCTGTGCGCTCCATGAACGCGAATTGAGGCAGACGTTTCTTGTTCCTGACCGGACCCTGTGATAACTTCGCGTACGTGGGTGCCGACAGGTCTGGCATGAAGACTTTGACTAT
>WUAK01000023.1 GCA_009827205.1 Phycisphaeraceae bacterium
TCACGGCAATCGAGGATGAACTCGTGCGCGACGCGCCCGCCAGCGCCGGTGTAGACGATGTCGTAGTGCTCCTTGAGTCTGGCGACCATGTAGTTTGCATTCAGGATCGCGTCCTGCGTTGCCTTCTTGAGGCCCGAGGCGCCCATGAGCGCGATGTAGACCCAGCTAATCGGCAGGATGCTCGCCGAGCCGTAGGGCGCCGCCGAGATCGGACCGATCGCTTGATCGCCCGCGGTCTCGGGCTTCATGACCGGGTGACCCGGGATGAACGGCAAGAGGTGCTCTGCAACCCCGATGGGTCCCATGCCGGGACCGCCCCCACCGTGCGGGATGCAGAAAGTCTTGTGCAGGTTGAGGTGACACACGTCGGCGCCGATGTCGCCAGGCCTGCAAAGCCCGACCTGGGCGTTCATATTTGCGCCGTCCATGTACACCTGTCCGCCGCTGGCGTGGACGATGTCGCAGACCTCGCGGATGCCCTCCTCGAACACGCCGTGCGTCGAGGGGTAGGTCACCATGAGTGCGCCCAGGTTGTCCTTGTGCGTCTCGGCCTGCTCGCGCAGGTGGTCGAGATCGATATCACCCCGCTCAGTGGACTTTACCGGAACGACCTTCATCCCGGCCATGACCGCGGTCGCGGGGTTCGTACCGTGTGCGCTCGTGGGCACGAGGCAGATGTTCCTGTGAGGCTCGTCCCTCGACTCATGGTACGCCTTGATCACCATGAGCCCCGCGTACTCACCTTGCGCGCCGGCGTTGGGCTGAAGGCTCATGCCCGCGAACCCGGTGATCTCACTAAGCCAGCTCTCGAGGGTTGAAAAGAGCTCACTGTAACCCTTGGTCTGCTCAGCAGGGGCAAACGGGTGCAGCGATCCGAACTCGGGCCAGGTGACGGGGATCATCTCGCTCGTCGCATTGAGTTTCATCGTGCACGAGCCGAGCGGAATCATCGAGTGCGCCAGAGACAGATCCCGGTTTTCCAGCTCCTTGAGGTAGCGGAGCATCTCCGTTTCTGAGTGGTGCGTCGTGAAGACCTCGTGGGTCATGAACTCAGTCGTGCGCACGAATGCGCCCGGTACATCCTTCATCGCGCTGCGTGCGAGCAGACCATCGACATCTGTGTTCTCGTCCCCCCCAAACGCGCGGAGGATGTCGATGACGTCATCGCGTGTGACGGTTTCATCGAGCGTGACACCGATCGACCCGTCACCAAATTCGCGTAGGTTTATGCCGAGCTCGTGCGCACGACCGATGACCTCGCTCACAGAGTCGGCGGGCTTGATTCGAAGGGTGTCAAAGAAGAGCAGCTCGGGGTCGTCCTGACCGACATCACACCCGAGTTCGATGAGCCCCTCGGCGAGCGCGACGGTCATCGAGCGGATGCGCGATGCGATCTCACGGATGCCCTCGGGACCGTGGTATGAGCCGTACATCGCGGAGATGATCGCCAGCAGCGCCTGCGCCGTGCAGATGTTGCTGGTCGCTCTGTCGCGCTTGATGTGCTGCTCACGAGTCTGAATCGTCAGCCTGAGCGCAGGACTGCCCGTTGAGTCCTTCGACACACCCACGATCCGACCCGGCATCTTGCGGATGTGCTTGACGCTGGTCGCAAGGAACGCAGCGTGAGGACCACCAAAGCCCATCGGCACTCCGAATCGCTGAGCAGTGCCCACGACAATGTCAGCGCCCCACTCGCCCGGGGGCGTGATGAGCGCCATGGCCATCAGGTCGACGTCGCACACAACAAGAGCACCCGCTTCGTGAGCACGATCGGTGAGCGCTTTGTAGCAATCGATCCGACCGTCGGTCGTTGGCAATTGCACGAGTACGCCCGCGATGTCGTCGCCGATTGCTGCATCTGTCGCCTTCGCGACATCGATGTCGATCCCCATCGACCGGGCGCGAGTCTTGATCACTTCAATGGTCTGCGGGTGGCACCCCTCGTCGATGACGAACTTGGTTCTGTTGCCCTTGGCGATATTGACGCACATCGCCATCGCTTCCGCCGCGGCGGTGCCCTCGTCAAGCAGCGACGCGCCCGAAATCTCCATCCCGGTCAGATCAGCGATCATTGTTTGAAAGTTGAGCAGCGCCTGCAGCCTGCCTTGGGCGATCTCCGCCTGGTAGGGCGTGTACTGGGTGTACCAGCCCGGGTTCTCGAGTACGTTGCGCAGGATGACGGGCGGCGTGATCGTGCCGTGATAGCCCATCCCGATGTACGACCGGTTGACCGTGTTCTTCTTGGCCATCTCGTGGAGCTCGGTAATGAGCTCGTGCTCGCCGCGAGGCCGACCGAGCTTGAGCTCGCCCTGCATGCGAATCGACGCGGGCACGACCTGATCGACGAGCTCACCGAGCGAGGCGCAGCCGACGCGTTCGAGCATCTGCGCGATCTCGTCGTCGTTCGGCCCGATGTGCCTTGGCACAAACTGGTCCGTGGGATCGAGGACGGAACCGCCCGAAACGCTGCTAACCGACGCATCAACCATGGTCATTCACCGAGCCTCCGCTGCGAGAGAAGCAGGCCTTCAAGGCCTGTATGCAATATTAGCGCTGCGGGAGGTACGGTCAGCCGAGGCGGGGGTTCGGGGTGATCAAATCACCTCTCTTCATAGAACCAGAGGAGGCGTTCGTCGCCGTCTTCCTGGATCATGTCGAAGCCCTGCCAGCGGAGTTCTCGGCCCGCACCGCGGATCAGTTTGAGCCGGTGTATGCCGGGCCCGGTCCTCCGGAATGTTACGTTGGGCGAATGCTCGGCCATGGGAATCCGGGCGAAGAGCCTGTCAATCGACTCAAACTCGTCCTTGAGCATGTCAAATGCCTCGGCGGGGTCCGTGTCATGCGCGCGAAACTCCCGCTTGGTGGCCTCGCTCAGGACATACTGCTGAAACAGCTCACGCTCATCGTCGCGGAGGGTTTCGTAGATGTGACGCATCAGATGCCTGGGTCCGCGAGACCGGAGAATGATGTTGCCGTCCTCGTCCTCGTACCGCTGATCGTCGACGGCGAGGTATCTCGGGTCATGCGTTCTGCCGAGTCCGGTTCGGCTCACACCCGGACCCTCGGCGCCGTCGAGCCCGCTGAAGAATGTGTTCGAGGAAACATCCTTCTCGTAGGTCTCACAGCCCGCGAGCACGAGCACAACAACCGAAAGAACGACACTTCCAACTCTCATGACGCGATCCCGGTTGGCTCCTCGATCGGAAGTCCGGTTGGGTCGGTGTCACCTCTTCGCCAGCAGTCGTGCGAGGCGAAGTCGTCCAGTTGCTCGGGAGCGTCGGATCTGGTGTGACACCCGCGAGACTCGGCTCGCCAGAGCGCGGATTGAGCGACAAGCCGCCCAACCGTGAGCATGTTCTGGACTTCCCAGCCCTCGGGGTCGTCGAAGATCTTGTCGAAGGTGTACCTCGCCCAGAACTCGAGCATGTGCACGGCGTCGGTCAGCATCGGGCCTGTACGCTCGATGCCAACGTTGCGCCACATCGCCGAGCGGAGACTCGAGCGGACATCCTCGATGTCGAGCACACCGTGCTCGCTCGGGCGGATGTCGCTCACGATCGAGATGGGCGCCTGGGTCCCCAGTTCACTGGCGGCCAACCCGGCGAGCCTGCCCGCCTCTGCGCCGATGACCAGCCCTTCAAGCAGCGAGTTGCTCGCCAGACGGTTCGCGCCGTGGAGCCCCGAGCAGGCGACCTCACCAACCGCGAACAGGCCAGGGATATCTGTCTTTCCTGTGTGATCCGTTCTCACGCCCCCCACGGTGTAATGCGCGGCGGGGTGGACCGGGATCATCTGCTTCTGGGGATCGATCCCGAAGGTGATCAGGTTCTTTGCGATGCTCGGGAATCGGTTCTCGAATCGATCGATGTGCGTGGCATCGAGGAAGACGTGCGTGCTGCCCGTGCGCGCGATCCGGCGAACGATCGCTCTGCTGACGACATCGCGCGGCGCGAGCTCGGCGAGCTCGTGCTCGCCCTGCATGAATCGTTCACCCGATTCGTCGCGCAGGTACGCGCCCTCGCCGCGTACCGCTTCGCTGATCAGACTCCGAGGGGCACCCGGTAGGTACAAAACAGTCGGATGGAACTGCACGAACGCCATATCCGCGATCGAGGCACCCGCGCGGTACGCCATCGCGATGCCGTCTGCTGTTGCGACGCGAGGATTCGTGGTCTCGCGGTAGAGCTGCCCAGCGCCACCCGAGGCGAGCACGGTCGAGCGTGCCCAGATCATCTGCAGGCCGTAACGCGGGTGCCAAGTGACAGCGCCGACAACCGGTGACCCAATCTCAAGGCTGGGCGTGATCAGATCGAGCGCGAAGCAGTTCTCGAAGACACGGATATTCGGATGCGCGACCATCTTCGCGGTCAGCGTCTCTTGCATGTAGCGACCGGTTGCGTCGCCGCTGGTGTGGAGGATCCGACGTTCGAGATGCCCTCCCTCTCGACCGAGCTCGATCTCACCCTGCGCGTCACGATCGAAGGGCATACCCCAGTCGATCAGTTCTTTGATCCGGTCAGGCCCGCCGGCAACGACGTGCGAAACAACGCCCGGATCGCAGAGCCCGCCCCCGACATCAAGCGTGTCAGCTTCGTGCTTATCGAAGCTGTCGGTCTCGGCGAGGACAGACGCGATGCCGCCCTGGGCCCAGGCGGTGTTGCTGACCTCGGCTTCGTGTTTGCAGAGGACGATGACCTCACCGAACTCCGCAGCCGCGAGTGCGGCGCGAGCACCGGCGACGCCTCCGCCGATGACGAGCGAGCCCGTAAACATCTGAGGCAAGAGCCCCGAACGGAAGGGGATGAGGTACCGGCGATCGTCTAGGCCCGAGTCCATGTACCCAAAGTCTACGCGTGCCGAGCGTTACGGCTGCGTAGCCGTGTTCCCGAGCAGTAGTTCTACCTTCTTGGTGAGGAAGTAGGCGTGGTACTCGATATGCCAGGTAGAGAGCGCCAGGAGCCTCTTGAAGCTGAACTCGCCGCGAACCGCGTGCATGCCCTTGCGTTCCCAGGTGGTTTCCGGGATGGAGTTCAGCCAGTCGCGGTTCCAAGCTCTTAGCGTGTGGATCGTTGCAACAAACGCCCCGCAGGCGGCCCTGGCGGATTCCTCACCGGATCCCTGAGGCTTGAGGTTGTAGAGCCCGTTATCGATGTACGAGTCGGGCTCAAAGCCATCAAAGACGACACCGTCCTCCGCCGCGAGTCGACGCAGCCTGTAGGTGTTGAGGACCTCGCACTCCGCCAGATGCCCGATGAGCACCCTCGCGGGCCACTTGCCGACGCCGGCAGATTCGAGGAACGCTGTGTCGAGCATCTCGTCATCGAACTCGAAGACTCGTTTGTCGATCCGCTCGACACCGATCGCAAATCGATCGATCAGGTCCCGGTTGGACAGCTGAGCCAACTCGTCAAAGTGCGGGGTGGGCTCACGCATCACGTGGTCGGTCTCCATCTCCGACTCCTTTCTTCTCGCTACTGTTGGTCATGACGAGCGATGATTCAAAGCGCCTGGCCCTCCGCGTGGTCGCGATGCCCAGGGACACCAATCAGTACGGCACCATCTTCGGGGGCGTGATCCTCTCCTACATCGACCAAGCGGGATTCGTCGAGGCCCGGCGCCACGGATGCCACAGGTGGGTGACCGCCGCGATCAACAAGGTCGAATTCGAGGCCCCGGTGAACGTAGGCGATGTCATCTGCCTTTACACGACAACGACCCGAACCGGGACAACCTCGGTCACTGTCCAGATCGACGTCGTCGCCGAGCGGTACATGACAGGCGAGGCGGTCGATGTGACGAGTGCTGATATGACGCTCGTCGCTGTCGGCCCCGAGGGCAAGCCGATCCCGTTCGACTCGCCCCCCACCATCATCGAGCCGGGCGTGACACTAGACAAAGGCTGAGCGCCCGTGTTCGCTTTGGTTTGCTAGACTGGCCTCATGAGTGCTTCGAGCTTTTTAGTGACCGAACCATCGGGCAATGCCGTGCTGGCTCAGATCCTGTGCGAGCACATGGGCGAGCGAGAGACCCAGATCATCCAGGACGAACTGACCGCTGCGGCCGAGCCAGTCGGCTGGCGTGTCGCGATCGACTTGTCCAAGGTCACGTTCCTACCCTCGGCGGGGCTCGGGATGCTCGTTGCGATCCACAACAACGCCAAGACGAGCAAGGGTAAGGTCGCGGTCTTCGGCGTCGCCGACGACCTGCTGAACATGCTCAAGATCACGCACCTCGACAAGCTCTTCCAGATCAAGCCCGATCGTGAAGCGGCGCTCAAAGCCGTCTCATGAGCGGAATCCGGGGGAAGCCCAGGCTTGCCCTCTTCATCTCGGGCGGCGGGCGCACGGCGCTGAACATTGCCGACGAAATCGACACAGGGAAACTGATCGCCGAGATCGCTGTCGTTGTCGCATCTCGCCAGTGCGACGGCGTCGAGCGATGTAGAGAACGAGGCCTCGATGTCATCATCGCGAAGGGCGTGATCCCCGAAGACCGGCTCGCTCAGATACTCAGTGAGTATCGCGTCGATCTGGTGTGCCTCGCCGGGTACCTGAAGCTGCTGCCGATACCCGACGGCTGGCAGGGCAGGATTCTGAACATCCATCCGTCGCTGCTGCCGAAGTTCGGCGGTCCCGGGATGTTCGGGGATCTGGTCCACACCGCGGTTCTCGAAGCCGGGGAACAAAATTCGGGCTGCACCGTCCATATCTGTGACGGCGAGTTCGATCGCGGGCCGATCGTGCTGCAGAGGACTTGTGAGGTTGTACAGGGTGACACGCCTGAAACGCTCGCGGCGCGGGTTTTTCGGGCCGAGTGCGAGGCGTACCCCGAGGCGATCCGTACAACCCTCAAGACGCTCGGTTTCGACGCCGACCAGTAGGCTGTTGGGGCAACACAAGGAGGCGCCCATATGCGGAAGCTCGTCCTCTTCGCCGCGATCTCCCTGCTGATGCCCGCTCTCGCTCTGGCCCAAACCAAGGCACCCGAGAGCGACCCGGCGATCAAGGCATTCCAGAAGCAGGACTTCGACGAGGCGGAGAGGCTCTGGAAGCAGTGGGCCGACCGGGATCCGCAGGCATTCGTGCCCGTCTACAACATCGCGTGCTCCCGCTCACTCCGGGGTGACATCAAGGGCGCCAGCGAGCACATCCTGAACGCGATCGAACGAGGGTTCGCAGACATCAACCAGCTCAAGACCGACCCGAATCTCAAGGCCTTCCGCAGGACGGATACGTACGACCAGCTCGTCGCGGCGTGGCCCACTTTCCTTGACAGAAGGGTCGATGCGGATCTCGAAGCGGCGAAAAAGATCTACGGCTCTCGGTACAACTACACGAAAGACAGCAAGTACCGACTCGCATTCGCTTCCAGCTACGACACGATCACGAGCAGGCAGGCGCGCGAAGAGGTGAGGCGCACCGCAGACTGGGCGATCAAAAATGTCTTCCGAGATCTGCAGGGCACCGATGACGGGCTCGACCCCTGGGTCATGGTCGTCCTGCCCACCAAGCAGCACTTCATCGTCTGGGCCAACCAGACCTACGGCCAGATGCACGTCAGCGCGACCAGCCAGCTCGGCGGCGCGTACGCCCACGATCAGAAGAAACTCGTCACGCAAGACCTCGGCTCGACGCTCCGACACGAGTTCTTCCATGTCCTGCACTGGCGCTCGGCTGACAGGCTCGGCCAGCGGCACCCGGTGTGGATCCAGGAGGGGCTCGCCTCGATCGTCGAGGACATGGACCAGACCAGACAGGGCCGATGGGAGCCCGCGGTCAGCTGGCGGACCAATTCGATCAAGAGACTCGCAGAGCAGAACCTGCTGACCCCGATCGAGCGGCTGGCGACGATGCCCCGGAGCAGGTTCGCGGGCAACAGGCCCCTCTCGAACTACGCGCATTCTCGGGCAGTCTTCATGTACCTGCACGAGCGGGGCAAGCTCGCGGACTTCTACGAGGACTACACAACCAACTACAGCGAGGATCCGCAGGGCCTGACCGCTTTGCTCCGCACGCTTGGTGTGACGGACAAGGAGTTCGACAAGGACTTCCGAAACTGGGCCCGAGGGCTCGAAGAGGTGTACGAGCAGAACTCGCCGCCCAACCTCGGGATCGGCGTTGTGCTCGATGTCTCGCCCGGTGACGGCCCCGTGGTTCTGCAGGTCACGCACCGCTCGGCGCAGAACGCGGGGCTCAGGCCAGGCGATGTGGTGACCGGGCTCAACAACCGGAGCGTGCGGGACCTGAACGAGTTCTACCGCGTGTTGACCGGGCTGCGCAAGGGCCAGCGCATTGAAATCGAGTACCGCCGGCGCACGCAGCACAAATCGGGGACGATCGAGATCACGGATCGGGAGTAAGCGACAGATTCGCTAGCCGAGTGACTTCACTGGCTAGACGAGTCGAGATCGATGCGCCGACAATGGGAGGGAAGGAGCCCGCTCATGCGCCAGTACCTGGAACTCCTGCAGCACGTCCTCGTGCACGGCCACGAGAAGTCGGACCGGACAGGGACCGGGACGCTGGCGGTCTTTGGGCATCAGTCCAGGTACAACCTCGCCGAGGGGTTCCCGCTGGTCACGACCAAGAAGCTGCACACCCGGTCGATTTTCCACGAGCTGCTCTGGTTCCTGAGAGGGGACACGAACAACAGGTCGCTCAACGAGGTCGGGGTCTCGATCTGGGACGAGTGGGCCGATCCGGACACAGGGGAGCTCGGGCCCATCTACGGCAAGCAGTGGCGCAGCTGGCCCAAGCCCGACGGGCAGAGCGTGGACCAGATCGAGCAGCTCATCGATGGGCTGAGGAACGCCCCGGACTCCCGCAGGCACATAGTCAGCGCCTGGAACCCGGGGCAGCTGGATGAGATGGCTCTGCCCCCCTGCCACTGCCTGTTCCAGTTCTTCGTCGCCGATGGAAAGCTCTCGTGCCAGCTGTACCAGCGCTCGGCCGATATCTTCCTTGGCGTGCCGTTCAATATTGCCAGCTATGCCCTGCTCACACACATGGTGGCTCAGGTGGTGGACCTCGAACCTGGCGAGTTCATCCACACCCTGGGCGATGCGCACTTATATATGAATCACCTCGAGCAGGCCCGGACGCAGCTGAATCGCGAGCCGCACGCTCTCCCTGAGCTGAGACTGAACCCGGACGTCCGGGAACTCGATCAGTTCCTCTATGAGGACATCGAGGTCGTCGGGTACGAGCCTCACCCGCACATCAAGGCTCCGGTCGCGGTTTAGCTAGACTGATCGCATGGCGACAGTTCTCATCGCGGCAATGGGTCTCAATCGGGTGATCGGACGTGAGGGCGATCTGCCTTGGCACCAGCCGGCGGATCTGGCTCATTTCAAGAAGCTGACGCTGCACCACCCGGTGATCATGGGCCGGAAGACGTTCGAGAGCTTCGAGGGCACGTTGCCGGGCAGACTCAACATCGTGGTTACCCGGAATCAGGAGTACCGAGCAAGCGGCGCTGATGTCGTGGATTCGCTCGAAGCCGCGATCGCCACGGGGAAGAAGAAGCAACCAGAATCGGACATCTATATCGCTGGGGGCGGCGAGATCTACAAGCAAGCTCTGACCGCAGCAGATCGGATCGAGCTCACGCTGATCCACGCCCAGCCAAAAGGGGATGCTGAGTTCCCAACCTTACCAGCGGGTGATTTTGAGGTGACCGAGGTCCGATATCGAGAGCCGGACGCTTCGAATCCGCTGGGGATGACTTTTTTGACTCTCGAGCTTGGTTGAGCCCCCATCAGGGCTCGATTTCGGAGTTCGATCTTAGATTTTTCGATCTGCAAAGTTCTACTTAAAGGATGATTACCTACTCCAAATGGGGGATTCGAGCCCCTTCACCCTATTATTATCCGAACGCGAATTGCCCTCTGGAGCAAAACCTGCAATACCCTTTGAAAAAGGGGTGCACATCTCTCGATTTCGGGTATAATCCGTTCGTCTGAAACGACGTCTGCATAGCGCGTCCTGCTCGGCGTGTATGACAGGCGAGATAAATTGTTTGTTCGCGAATAAGCCTTTAGAGGAGAGCTTAAAATGAAGACTTTTGCTGCCCTTGTTGCCGCTGGTGTTGCCACCTCGGCATCCGCTCAGACTGAGCTGAACATCTGCATCGAGGAAGTTTCCCTCGGTAGCTGGAACATCACCGCAGAGCTGGTGAACCCGACCGGCACGATCCTGGCTGCCGTTGCTGACCTCGGCTTCTCCATGAGCGGTTCGAACATCTCGAACTTCTCGTACAACAGCGCTTTCGACAGCGACTTCTTCGGTCCTGCGACCGTCACCGCTAGCGCAACTCAGGTTGACTTCCTCGGCGGCAACACCCTGCCCCCGCTGAACAACGCAGCTGGCCCCGACAGCAGCAACCCGCTCGCTATCGGTAGCTTCAACGCTGACTCGGTCGACAGCTTCTCGCTCGTCGGTCAGGTCACCGGTGCTTACACTGGCGTTCCCTTCCCGATCATCCTCACCTACCAGGATGCCAACGGTGGCGCTGGCGACACCCCCGTCAACATCGACATCAAGCCCATCCCGGCACCCGCTTCGGCCGCACTGCTCGGCCTCGGTGGTCTCGCCGCTGCTCGTCGCCGTCGCTAATACCGACCCGACAGCACAGATCATACTGATCTAGACCCAGCCGCCCGATCTTCGGATCGGGCGGCTGTCTTTTTATCCTAAGCCACAACTGCTTAATTGAGGATTCAACTCAGAGCAGTACACTGTGGAAGATGCGGGGTGAGGAGACACAGATGAAAAACTTTGCAGCTATCGCGTTAGCTGGATCGGCACTCATGGCCGATGCTCAGAGCACCGAGTTGAATTTCTACATCTACCCCACCGGTAACGGCAACGAGTGGCTTATGGAAGCCGAGTTAGACAATCCAACGGGCACGGTATTGGCTACCATCGCCGACCTGGGCTTCACATTAACGGGCACGAATATCTCAGACTTCGAGTACAACTCCGCATTCGACAGTGATTTCTTTGGTGATGCCGACGTTACAGTTACTTCAGAACAGATTGATTTCATAGGCAACAACGCTCTACCTCCTCTGAATAACTCAGGGGGAACAGACAGCAGCAACCCACTCCGTATAGCAACGTTTCAGGCCGATCGTGTAAACTCTTTTGACCTTGTCGGCCAAGTCACAGGCGCGTACACCGGCATCCCGTTCCCTGAGATTCTGTTCTATCAGAACGCTGACGGAACACCAGGAACCACGAGGTGGTGCTATTTCTTCAATTGCACTCCAACACCGGGGACCGCCACGGCTTTGTTCATGGGCTGTGCGTTAGTCGCGCGTCGGCGCCGCTAGAGCTTCAGAACCGAATGCACCTCACCATACGGCGTGACCCGGCTGCCCCCGCCCAGGGCGGCGAGTTCGATGAGCACGGTGATGCCCATGATGTCCGCTTTGCAGTCGTCACGCAGGAGCTTGGCGCAGGCCTCGAGCGTGCCGCCCGTCGCGAGCAGGTCGTCAACGAGGACGACCTTGGAACCCGGGTGTAGGGCGTCGATGTGGATCTCGAGGCGGTCTGAGCCGTACTCGAGGTCGTAGTCGGCGCCGTGGACCTGTCCTGGGAGCTTCCCTGGCTTTCGGATGGGGACGAAGCCCGCAGAGAGCGACTGGGCGATTGCTGTGCCGAAGATGAACCCTCGGCTCTCGGCACCGACGACGAGCTCGATGCCCTGGCCTCGGTACGGGTTGGCCATGAGCTCGACGGCGAGAGCGAGACCGGCGGGGTCAGACAGAAGCGGCGTGAAGTCCTTGAAGACGATGCCGGGCTTCGGGTGGTCCGGGATATCTCGGATCAAACGTTGGAGCTGTTCCAAGCGGGTCTCCAGTGACTCTCTGGGTCGGTGTGAGCAGGCGGCCTGCCACGCATAGGATAGCGGGTACAGGGCAGAGACTGAGATCCGAGACCAAGACGGGACGCATGGCAAGCAGATCAAAATCACAGTCGCTAGAGACGATCGAGCCGGTGGGCGCACGGGTCCTGATCCGCAAGGACGAGGACAAGAAGCAGACCAAGGCGGGGATCCACCTGCCGGATAAGGTCGAGATCCCGACGATCACGGGCCGGGTCATCGCGGTGGCTGCTCAGGTCGCCAACGACGACGACTACACGATCGAGAAGTACGATCGGGTCCTCTTCAACCCGAAGCACGCGATCCCGGTTGATCTCGAGGGTGACAACAGGCTGTTTGTGATCCCGATCGAGGACGTGGTCGCCATCTTTCGGCGTGACTCTGACGGCTGAGCGGCGAGCTTGAGCGGTGCGCGTTCCATCCTGACTGGGCCTCTAGCAGAGCTGCCCGATCCGCTCGAGATTGAGCCCATCTCTTGCGCATTTGATCTTGCTGTTACACCGCCAGGCTCGAAGAGTGAAACCAACCGGGCGATCGTGCTCGCGGCGCTGGCGAGCGGGACAACAGTGCTAAGAGGTGCACTGACCGAAGCAGACGACTCGGTTGTTGCAATTGAGGCGGTGCGGACGCTCGGCGCGAAGGTTGATGTGGACCGCTCTACGCTCAGGATCGAGGGCGTCGGGGGACGCTGGAAATGTCCGGCTGAGGGCGTCACTGTTGATCTCAAGAATGCGGGGACCGCCACGAGGTTCCTTTCGGCGGCGGCGATGCTCGCACCTGGGCCAGTCACGATCACCGGGAATGAACGGATGCAGCAACGGCCCATCGGCGAACTCGCAGATGCGCTGCACCAACTCGGAGCAACAATCGAATGGCACGGCACGGAGGGCTGCCCGCCTCTGACAATCATTCCACCATCTGGTGGCGTGCCCCGGGGCGTAGAGCTTGCCTTCGAATCGCCAGAGTCGAGTCAGTTTATTTCGGCGCTGCTGATGCTGGGGCCCTGGGTGTCGGGCGGGATCACGGTTCGCATCACAGGGCGCGTGACCAGCTCGCCCTACCTGTCGATGACACTGGATCTGCTCGACCGGGTCGGGGCATCCGTCAAGGCAACAGATGATTTGCGCATGTTGCGCGTCTCGCCTGAATCATCATCAGGTCTGGATGGGTTTGAACTGGAGATAGAGCCAGACGCGAGCGGCGCTACGTACTTCTGGACCGCTGCCTCTATTGTGCCCGGTGCAAAGTCGACGGTGCTCGGTCTTGACGCCCGGGCTATTCAGGGCGATGCCCGTTACGCGGGTCTGCTTGAACGCATGGGTGCTTTGGTTGAGCTCTCGCCGACCGGAGAATCGGCTTGGACAAGTGTGACAGGACCGGTTGCGCTTAGGCCGATCCTTGCGGATCTATCGCCCATGCCCGATACAGCGATGAGCCTCGCGGTCGCGGCGTGCTTTGCAAACGGAACGAGTGTTCTGCGCGGGCTGGGGACTCTGCGCGTGAAGGAAACCGATCGGATCGAAGCGATCCGCAATGAGCTGATAAAGCTAGGTGTGACGGTCGATGTCGGTGTTCAGGGTGATGATGAGACAATCACAATCACTCCCCCGGAGGGCGGCATCGATTGCGCGCAGGATTCATCCCCTGTGGAGTTCGAGACGTACGACGATCACAGGATGGCGATGAGCCTGGCGCTTGTCGGGCTCGTGCGCCCGAACGTGTACATCCGGGATCCTGGTTGCGTTGCCAAGACGTATCCCACGTTCTGGAAGCAGCTCGCCGATTTGTACCCCGACTAAACAGACTGGGTCTGCTGCGGTGTCAGTGTCTTACTGAGTGCTTCCGACGCGAGGGAAACCAGCTTGTCGACACGGTGCTGCCAGAGATGAGACCGCTCGACCTCGGCGCGGCCGTTCGTGGCGATGCGATGCAGACGTTCCGGATCGTTGAGCAGATCCTCGATTGCGACACGTGCGCCGCCCGGCTGATTCGGATCGAACATGACAACGTGGGTGGGTTCTCCGGTTGTGCTGAAATGCTGCCGCACGAGATACCGGTTCTCGGCGACGCTTGCACAACCGGCAGCCATGGAGAGCAGTAGTCGTTCACTGAACGTTTGCGGGAATTGGGTCGGCCCCCAAGCCAGACAGACTCTGCCGGACTGTAGAGCCGCTGGGATCTCGCTGTAGTTTGCCGGGCCTTTGTGCACGAGGGTTCCCGTGCAGACTGCTTGCCACGATTCTCCGCCGAATACCGCGACATCAAGCCCCTGCAGTGATTCCACGAGCGCGATTCGCCTGCGCCTGTTGAGGTCTGCCATGACAGCTCGCCAGATGCCGGCTGCCATGGGCCAGTTTCCGGTGATGACACTCTTGCTGCCGCACACGCAATCGAGCGCCTGCTCGAACGACATGTAGGCGTCGGTCAGCATGAGTTCGACAACCTCATCGATCCATGGGTGCGTCTGAGGAGGCAGAGCCCATTTGAGGTCGCGCACGCCCTGCTCGTCGTGGACGGAGCCCGCGACGACAACGTCGTGTTCTCTCCGGTCCAGCGACTCCTTGCTTACCTCGGAATTCTCTATGAGCGCTTCGGACGCGATGCCGTGAGGCATGTGCGCGTGGCGAAGCGCTGGCCAGCGGAGACGGAGCAGGTGTAGTCCATCGAGGCTCGGGAGAGCGAGCCGGAAGTTCGAGAGTTTGCTCGTCTGGTCCATGATGCCCGCGTCGAGCGCAAGTGGATGATCTACAAGAATCTGTATTCCTGCAACACGTGAATTGATCCTACGCACAGCGGGCGGGATGGCTTCAATGGTCGGTGGCATATTAAAGAAGATGTAGATACCGACCCGGCTTCCGTCGGGGACGCCATCGATGACTTCGAAGCCCTCTGCCTGAAAGCCGAGCGCAAGCTCGTCGGCCATGGCACCCAAAAGGCTGAAGCGGGATTCGTACCTGCGCGGTATCCAGACAGGAACACTCATGGCTCGATTATCGGCATTTCCGGCTATTTCCCCGCATTTCTTGGTGAGCGCGAACCAGTAGATACCTGGCACGGTCTCCACGACTGGCGGGGCTTACCCCAAGGAGAACGCCATGACACGGACAGCAGCACTCGCACTCACCCTCGCGGCCGGCTTTGCAACACAGCCACTCTCGGCGCAGCCGCTGAAGATCAAACTCGAGCCATTTGAAGAGAAGCCCGCGGTCGTTGAGCGGGAAATTGACGGTCCGGTCATCCAACTGGCGATTTGTCTCGACACCTCGGGCTCGATGGGTGGGCTGATCAACCAGGCCAGGACACGGATCTGGAGCGTGGTCAACGAACTCGACTCTGCAACGCTCAACGGCGCGAAACCAACGCTCGAGGTCGCGCTCTATCAGTACGGGTCTGACCTCCAGTCTGGCAGTGAAGGTTTCATTGGCTGTGTCCTGCCGTTTACAAGCGATCTTGACAGGATCAGCGAAGCGCTCTTTGCACTGCAGATCAATGGGTCTTCTGAGTACTGCGGCATGGCCGTCCAGCGAGCAACCCAAGAACTCGCTTGGCTCCCGAAAACTAACGAGACGCTGAAGGTCATCGTCATCGCGGGCAACGAACATTTCAGGCAAGGCCCGGTGAACTACCAGCAGAGTGTCCCCAACGCGGTCGAGTACGGCATCACTGTCAACACCGTGCACTGCGGTACAGATCAGGAAGGTAGAAATGGCGGCTGGCTGCACGCGGCACAGCTCGGCGGCGGTGAGTACAACATCATCGATCACAACCGCGACTTCGTCGAAATCCCCTGCCCGCAGGACGAGCGTCTCCGTGAGCTGAATGTCCAGCTGAACGGCACCTACCTGTACTACGGCATCGAGGGCGAGGACGCGAGGATGCGCCAATCACTGGCAGACACGCAGAACGAAGAAGCCAGCGGGATGGCGCTGGCGCGCCGTATTGAATCCAAGGCGAGCAGCCAGTACCGCAACTCGCACTGGGATCTTGTCGACGCATCTAAGGATGACGAATTCGAGCTCAAGGATGTCGACAAGAGCACACTCCCTGCGGACTTGCAAGAGGCGTCCACGGAGGAGATCGAGGCCAAGATCGCTGAGTACGGCGCCAAGAGAGCCGAGCTTCAGGCTGAGATCACGCGGCTCAGCACTGAGCGTGAGGCATGGCTTGCCGAGGAGCGCAAGCGACTCGGTGAGGAATTAGGTGAGTCGCTCGACTCGGCGCTGGTGCTGGCTTTGCGTACACAGGCAGAGGCGCAGGGGTTCAAGTTCGACGACTAAAACAATCTCATTCACACATCAACAGAAATGCGGGCAGAAGGTAACCCCTCCTGCCCGCTGCTTTGTGTGTAGAGTAAATTCAATCAGAAAGACCGACCGGCACGCTGTCGTAGAATGAATCGAGGTCGTCTTTAAGTTGCTGAAGCGATGCGATATCGAGGTACATCATGTGCCCGCCCACGTAGTAGTAGTTCTTCAGATTGTTGTGCAGGTTGTCGCGGAGTTGCATGTGGTCGTGTGTGTAATCGAGCCCGAGCGGCGGTGTGGCCAGATCGTGATACCCGCTGGCGACGAACACGCGGATGTGCGGCTGCTGGTGCATGACTGAACGCAGGCGTTCTGCGACGTTGACGTAGCGACCGTCGCCCGCCCTGCCGTAGTCCCAAGGCCTGACGTTTGTCAGTATCTCATAGCTCAGATCGCTCTTAAAGCCCAGCTCTTCGCGGATGTAGGAGTTGAATGACTCGGT
>WUAK01000221.1 GCA_009827205.1 Phycisphaeraceae bacterium
CTTCCCCGACCAAGCCTGGCCGGTACAAAGTTACCATCACAGACAACGGGCCAGGAATCGTCCGTCGGCAAGTTGAGAACATCTTCGGCAAGCTGCTCTATGGCTCAAAGTTTCACCGCCTCAAGATGTCCCGCGGTCAGCAGGGCATCGGCATCTCAGCCGCGGGCATGTACGGGCTCATGACTACGGGCAAGCCCATGGTCATCCATACGAAACCGAACAAGAAGAAGGCAGCTCACCATATCGAGTTGGCGATGGACACATCGAAGAATCAGCCTGAGGTCACTATCGACGTCGAGACGGACGACTTCCCAGAGACGAGCACCGGAACCGGGACGATGGTCGCGATCATTCTCGAGGCGCGCTTCCAGCGCGGCAAAACGAGCGTCGAGGCGTATCTCGAGCAGACCGCGATCGCGAACCCGCACGCGAAGATCACATTCATTCCGCCTGACAAGGCGAGCGAAGATCCAACGCTTGAAGCCGATGAGCAGGCTGATGAGTCGATTAGCGGCGGAGAATCGTCAGAGATCGTGCGCACAGCAGAGTACGCGGACAGGATCGAGTATCCGCGCACAATCGGGGAACTCCCGACCGAGACAGAAGAGATCAAGCCTCACCCGTACGGCGTCGAACTCGGTAACTTCCTGCGCCTGCTCAAGGTGACAGACGAGAAGCAACTCGCGGGTTTCTTCAAGAACGAGTTCTGCAGGGTGCCCCCTTCGGTCGTGAAAGAGGTTACGAAGAAGGCGAGCTCTTCGAAGAAGACGATCACGGGTCAGACGTACGTCTCGACGATTGATAACGCCGCGGCAGAGAAGCTGTACAAGGCATTACAGGATTCGAAGCTCCGCAGCCCCCCCACCGATTGCCTCGCGCCGATCGGTGTCAGGCAGATGCTGGCGGGCATGCTCAAGGGTGTGCAGGCCGAGTTCTATACGGCTAGTACGCGGAACCCCGCGGTGTATCGCGGGAACCCGTTTCAGATAGAAGCCGCGGTGGCGTACGGAGGAGACCTCCCGGGCGATCAGCAGGCGCGTGTTATCCGCTTTGCGAACCGGGTGCCCCTGCTCTACCAGCAATCTGCGTGCTGCTCTTTCAAAAGTGTTGTGGACACGTCGTGGCGCAACTACAACATGAGCCAGCCCAGGGGCGGCTCCCCAGTTGGCCCACTGGTCATCATGATCCACATGGCCAGTGTCTGGGTGCCCTTTACGAGCGAGAGCAAGGAAGCCATTGCGGACTACGACGAGATCCGCAAAGAGATGAGGCTCGCGCTGCAGGACTGCGGTCGCAAGCTCGGTCAGTACATACGTCGCCGCCAGAAGATGAAACGCGAGGGCGAACGCCGCGATGTGTTCGAACGTTACATCGGAGAGATCTCACGAGCGTGCAACGCCCTGACGGGAACCGATACCGAAGAGCTTTACGAAGCTCTGATGAAGCAGGCGAAACGACGCACCGAGATCGCTGATGCACAGCTCGATGAAGAGGGCAAGTTCATCAAGGACGAGCACGGCAAGCTCGCCAAGGAAGAAGATGTCATCATCGTTCGTGACGGTGCGATCGCGAACGAAGCCGGTGACACCGCTAGGCAAGAGGCGGAGGCCAAGCCTGCGAAGCGGTCAGCCAAGAAAGCCGTCAAGAAGAAGATCGTGAAGAAGGTGCGGAAGAAGAAGGCGACCGAGAAGGCGTCGCTTTTCGAGGGTTGATCCATGGCAAAGAAGACCACCAAGAAACCCAGCGGCAAGAAGCGCACTAAGAAGTCCGCCGCGTCGTCCCGCAAGGAGCGCGACGCGAAGACCGCCAAGTCTCTCGAGGGGCTCGCAGATGGGATCGTGAAGTCTGCGCTTTCCGGCCGTGAGCCCAAGATGGATGTGCCGACGCGTTCAGCGGGCAACACGAAATGGAACAAAAGCAAGGGCATCCTTCAGATGGGCAGCGCCGCCCAGGAGCGCCAACTCTTCAACATGGGCCAGGCGCGCAAGTTCATGCAGACGCTGCTCCACGGGCAGGGCATTAGCAACCTTATCGAACAAGAGAAGACGCTCAGTCTTCGTGGTATGTACTACTCGGGCCTGCACACGATCCAGGGCACCAAAGAGAAGACCTTCAATGACCAGACCGAGTCTGACGGCATACTCGAAGATCTTGAGGTATCTATCGGGGCTCTCCGCGAGGAGCTGCACGTGTTCGCCAAGAAGCGCGGCACGATGGTGGGCAACATCACCGTTATCGACTCGGGTGACACGATCGATTGCCGAAGGATGGGCTCGGGCGGCTACGCAATCCCGAGTATCTGCGAGCCCGATGTCATCCAGTTCGAGAATGTGGAAGCCGACTTCGTCTTGCACGTCGAGAAAGACACTGTCTGGCAGCGGTTCAACGAGGACAAGTTCTGGAAGACCCACAACTGCATCCTGACCGAGGGATCGGGCCAGCCGCCAAGGGGCGTCAGGCGGATGCTGCACAGGCTCAACAAAGAGCACGGACTGCCCATCATCTGCCTGCTCGATTGCGACCCTTGGGGGCATTACATCTACAGCGTGATCAAGCAGGGCTCGATCAGTCTGGCGTTCGAGTCTGAGCGTCTGGCGATCCCCGACGCAAAGTTCCTGGGCATCCGCGCCAAGGACTACGAGGCGTGTGGGTTGTCCGATGATGTCAAGATCGACCTCAACGACCGCGACAAGACTCGAGCCAAGCAGATTGCCGAGTATCCCTGGTTTGCTGA
The DNA here is from genome assembly GCA_009827205.1 of Phycisphaeraceae bacterium. GTDB lineage: Bacteria > Planctomycetota > Phycisphaerae > Phycisphaerales > UBA1924. Next base: position 2,735 of record WUAK01000221.1, read on the forward strand.
TCGCAAGCAGTGGCAAAAAGAGATCCAGACCATGCTACGCAACGGCTTCAAGATGGAAGTTGAGTCGCTGATCACGAAGGACATCAGCTACGTGACGGAGACGTATGTACCTGAACGGCTGCAGGCCGAGGACTGGATTAGTTGATCTGGGTACGCCCCACAATGCGACTTTGTATTCTCTCTGCTGGTTTCGTGGTTTTGGCCACGCTGACAGGCTGTGCCTCAGAGGTGCAGGTCAGACATCGGTCACCTCAGAATGCATTTCGTCAGGACCTACAATCTCGGTTGGGCTCGGAGTCGTTGAGTGGTTTCACCAAAGATGCTCTCTACGTCCTATCACTCGAAGATGTCGCCCGGCGCGATCCCATATCCGCGATTCAGCAACTGCGTGATCATGCTGCTGCTGAGCCGGGTACTCCCTGGCGACTTGGTGCTTCTGAGCTGCTACTTGATCTAGCACTCGAGTCTTCGCCTCAAGACTTGTCGCTGTACCTTGCATGTGCCTATGAAGCCGATCTGTATTTGCGTCAATCCATTGAGCGCCAGCAGGGTCTTTTGGATTCAAAGTCGGCTCTCGCGGCCGGGCTCTACCGAAGGGCGATCGCGAGATTCATTACAGGGGGCACACAGAGCTGGCTTCAAGATGGTGTAGCCAGTGAGGCAGTCGACGGAGCAGGAGGTTCGTTCAAACTATCGATGGCACCCGGCGAACCGAGACGCTTGTATGGTCCCGGTGAGTACGACACACTTATCCCTACCGACACAGTGCGTGTTACTGGCATGTCGCAGCATCACAGGCTTAGGGCATTTGGAGCTCCTGTGAACTGCATACGTGAACAGGAAAGAGCCGATCCCCCAAGAGCCGAACCTCTTATACCCCCTGAAGGCATGATGATGCCTGGTACGGTGACACTCGATTTCGGTGGGATGCAAGACGGTGTTATGCAAGTCGAAGTTGAACTCTGGAACACAGACTTTGTAACTTCAATTGAGCGTCATGGCGAACGGGTCCGGTTGTCAGTCGACACGACAGTGCCGATCGCCACTTTGTTTGCCCGAGCAGAACTGGTCGGGCGTGGCCACCGGGGATTGACTGATGTTCAGAGGTATGAGAGTCGAATCGGTCTCTATCTTCATGAGCCGTATGACCCGAAGAAGATTCCTGTAGTGCTCGTACATGGGCTTCGATCGAGTCCCGCCACGTGGCGAGAGATGCTTAACTCATTCCGGGCAGATCCGGTTCTTCGGGAGCGATACCAATTCTGGATGTTCCTCTACCCCTCTGGCCTTCCTGTCCCGAGGTCTGCTTACTACCTGCGAACAGCGTTGTCTGAAGCCAGATCCCTGTTGGCGCCGGATGGCCCTACCGAATCGATGAACCAGATGGTGCTCGTTGGGCACAGCATGGGAGGGCTGATCAGCAAAGCCGTGCTGCAAGACAGCGGCGATGAGTTGTGGGATTCACTCCATCCGGATCGCTTCGAGGATGTAGAAATGCCTCCTGTGGTGCGAGAGCATCTTAATGAAGTGTTTTTCTATGAGGCCGACCAGTGTGTGTCTCGTGTGGTCTTCATAGCTACACCACACAAGGGGAGCTCCATAGCGTCATCACTCGTTGGCAGGATCGGGGACTCGATGGTCTCGCTCACAGATGAACTGAACGAAGTGGATCGCTGGTTCAGGGCAGAGCAACTGAATGTTGACCAGGATCCGACAAGGCAGCTCCATCAGGGCGTGCCAACGAGTATTGATGATCTGAGGCCAGACTCGCCTCACCTTGTCGCGTACACAAAGCTACCCATCCGAAGCCGTGTGCAGTACCACTCGATCGCCGGGAACGCATCCGGCGATTCAGACGGCGTGGTATCCGTTGAGAGTGCCCTTCTTGAAGGGGCCGAATCAGAGTTGGTCGTTGATGCGGGGCACAATGTGCACGAGCATCCAAGGGCGATTCGTGAGGTGCGCAGGATACTCCTCTTGCACGCAGAGTCATTGGATTAGACCACGTGATTACTCGATAATCCCCAACTGCTTCATCATAAAGATCCGCCGATCGGCGATGTCGCGCACGCGCTGGTCCAGACTCTTGCCGCCGCCGTGGCCCGCTTCGCGGTCGACCCAGAGGATGACAGGCTTTTCCGACGGGCTTGATGCGGTACTTGCCTGTACGAGGGCGGCCATCTTTCTGGCGTGCAGCGGGTGAACACGGGTGTCGCTTTCACCTGCGGTCAGGAACATCGCGGGGTACTCGACACCCTTCTGGATGCTGTGGTACGACGAGTAGGCAAGCAAAGTCTCAAACTGCTCGGGATCCTCTGCGGAACCGTACCCGCCAACCCAGTAGCGT
>WUAK01000222.1 GCA_009827205.1 Phycisphaeraceae bacterium
GCTCCACGCGACAGCAAGCTCGACACGGTCACCGACCGTGAACCGCTTCTCGCCCATCATGACGACCTTCGCTCCGCCCGGAGAGACGTCGTGCGTCCGGGCTGGCTCGAAGGTGATGCTGGAAGACCTGCGAATCTTGCACGCCCGGTCGAGCGACCAGCGTGTGTGCCTGCGACGCTCCGAGGTCGGACCCTTCGCGGGCAGCGGCTCGATGATGCGGTTCTTGTCGATCATGGCTGATCTCCGTGTCTTATCTTCTCTCTTCTGGAGGCTTCTATCGGACAACCAGAATCGTCAATTCGGTGAGATCAGCCATCAACCAATGCAAAGGTTGGGTCTCTCGCCGGCCGATAACGGCAGCATGAACGTCAGTGTGCTGATTCCAACGCGTGCCAGGGCCGACAAGCTCGAGGCGTGCATCAAAGCCTTATCGGAACAGGACTGGCTACCGGGCGATGAGGTTTTAGTCGGCCTTGATGGCCCAGACCCCACGTCAGAGTCGCGCGCCAGGAGCGCGTTCCACTCGGGTGTGTGCTCGCTCCGGGTCATCGAGAGGCCGCGGGAGGGGTACATCGCCCTCCGCAGCGCACTGCTGCCGGAACTCAAGGGCGATGCACTCATCTCGATGAATGACGATGTTGTTCCCGGTGCAGGTTTCATCCGTGAGCACCGCTTAGCGTGCGAGAGCGGGGGAGACAGCGCCGCGTTTGTCGGTCACTCACCCTTCGCGCCAATCGAGTCGCCGACCGTCATCGACAGGCTTGTATCAGAGACATCGTGGGTGTTTTTCTACGACACCATGCTGGGTGTCTCAGACCGAGCGCACGACTTTGGGTTCAGGCATCTCTTCGGGCTCAACTTCTCGGCAAGGCTTGACACCATCAGGCGCGCGGGCGGGTTCACAGAGATGCCCAACATCTACGGCTACGACGATATCGAGCTCGGGCACAGGCTCACCAGCAACGGCCTGTCGATCAGGTTCCTGCGCGAGGCGTATGCCTCGCACGACCACAGGATGACCGCGGAGCAGTTGCTCTCGCGTGAGCACGCGCTCGGCGTGTCCGCGTGTCACTACGCGACGAGCTGCCCCGAGTTCTCACACGATGTGTTCGGGCAGGACATACTCGACACGGGTTATCTCAAACAGAATGCTGAGCAGATCGAGACAGACTTTGAACCCTGCGAATCGCTTGCTCAGGAGTTCTTGTCCTTCAGCGAGCAGCAGTCGACGCCCGAGCCGATTGATGCCTTGTTCGAGCGTTTCCGCCCGCTCAAGAAGCACCGCTGGCGTCAGGGGCTGATCGCCGAGGCTGCTAGGCTTGGCTTGGTCTCGACCCGGGCCGCGTGATAGAGACGGTGCACGCGGAGCCCTTGCTCTTGGTAGACCGCCCTCCGGTTCCAGATCGCTTCCTCGTGCATCGCAGAGCTGATCACGACATCGGTCGCGCCGGTCATCGCGGCACTCTCGGGGTCGATGATCCGCCAGCCGAGCAACTTCTCACCGAACCTTGCCGGATCATCATCCGCGATCGCGCGCACGTCCGTGTTCGCCAACAGCGGCGCGAGATCGAGCGTGTGCCGGCCGCCGCCGTGGATCACGACCGGTCGGCCAGTAAGCTGAGCAAGAACCTCTCGCAGCCGATCTGCGCCGCCGGTTGGCACTGAGCCGGATGGTCCCCCGCCCCCGGTGAACGCGCAGGGCCTTGAAGCGGGCCAGAATCGTGCTTCGCTCGAAGCTGCATTGCGTAGTGCATCCGCCCATGCATCGGTGTGCACGCTCAGCGAGAACCGAGCCCTTGCGTCGGCATGACCGCGATCCGACATCGATGCAACGTCTTTCGTGATGAGGTTACTGATGCACGCCGCCAGCCCCCGCGCGGCTTCGTGTTCGTCCGCGTCGGGCGCAACGTCGGCGATCATCCCCGTCTCGCCGTGCGTCAGCGCCTGCTCGGTTCCCGACTCGGACCGCGTCACCACCGGCACGCAGCCCTGGGCGAGAGCTTCCAGCATCGCGATGCTCAGGCCTTCGTATCTGGACGGGAGCACGAACACATCGTGAGCACGGAGCAGTTCTGCCAGTTCGTTCTGACCAGCTCTGCCGCGGATTGTGACGTGCTCGCAGTTCTGGCATGACTCAACGATGTCCTGTTTAGCGGGCCCCTCGCCAACGATCGTCATCTCGTGTGCGACGCCCTCATCTGTCAGCAATCCCGAGAGCAGCGGGAGGGCTGCGACACGTTTCTGTCTGTGTTCGAGCCTTCCCGCATAGAGCAGCCTGATCGGTCGATCGATGCTGGGCGGACGCGTGGGCAGTGCATCTGGCACATCCACGCCGTATGGGATATTGGCTATGTCGAGCCTGCGCATCGTGAGCGTGTCGCGCACCTTGCGCTCGAGCGTGTCGCTCACGCACACCAGTTTCGAGAGCATGGGCTCGTAGTGCGTCAGCAGCTTCTCGTCGTAGGTGTTGTCCGAGTGCGCTGTCCCAATGATGCGCACACGGTCACCGAGAGACACAGCAAGCGAGGCAGCGATCCCGAAGCAGTCACCGTGCAGGTTGGGCAGGACACAGACAGGTTCGCCGCCGCTAAGCTCAAGAGCTTCACGCGTGATCGCTGGCATGTAGGCGGAGATGTTCCCCTGGCACCACTCGACGGGCGGCAAGTGGGCCAGGTCGAGGACATTGACCTTGTCGGACTGAGCAAAGTCGAGCGATGGGCCTGGGGTTGTGTTGGCAAAGAGCGCGAGCGTGACCCGGTTGCCGCGATCGGCGAGTGAGCTTGCGAGTCTTGTTGCCCACGCCGAGACGCCGCTGACACAGAGACCACCCGGCAGCAGGATCAGAGTCGGTGGGGCTTGATTTGGCATAGCCCATAGATCGGCAAATCTGTCCCAATCGCTTGTGGATCGGGCGTTTGCGATCCGCGGGGTTCTGGCCCGGCAAGCGGGATCTGGCCGATGATCTGGCGTCATGCCACGCGCGATCAGCAACCCCGCCTCCGACGTGCTCGTCGTCCAGTCCGACGGCAGGGTCGACCATCTCGCGGGGGTCGAGCAGCACCTGCAGGATCGGGGCCTGAGTGTGCGGTTCCAGACCGAGCCCTACCTGTGCCCGCGCGTGCACGAGACCACGCGCGTGGTGGTCGTGACCGACACCATCGACCCGAGATGCATCAGGGCGCTTCGGATAGCCCGCCGGGTCGGGGCCCGAACGATGCTGATGATGGACGGCCTCGCGGAGTACCGCAATACGTTCCAGAATCCGCGCGTCGGTGGCGGGTTTCTCAGGCCCGCGCCGGTCGATCTCGTCTGCTGTTCCGGGCTCGTCGATGTCAACACGCTCCGCGCGCTCGGAAATCACGCGACGGCGACAGGGCTCCCCCGGATCGACAGCATGCTCCGCGCGGGCATGTCTGAGCCGGGTGAGAGCCCGGTTCTTGTTGCGACCGCGAACAACCCCGCGTTCGACAGAGTTGAGAGAGATCGGCTGCTCGGTGCGCTCCACGAACTCAAGAGCGCAAGCCACTGGTCCAAGGCGAGACTGATCTGGCGTCTGACCGACGGGCTCGATGATGAGTTGGGTGTACAAAACCATCCGGGAACGCTCTGGGATGCGCTCGATGACTCCGCAGCGGTCATCACCACGGCATCAACGCTCCACGTCGAAGCGATGCGTGCGGGTCGACCCACAGCGATCCTGCACCCGCACCAGACCCCTCTCTGGCAGCCAGCCGCGTGGGTCTGGGAAACGGGCGACGCGCCGAACGAAGATGACACAAGCGGCGTCACACCCATGACCAGGGGCTTGTCGCGATTCGTCGATTCGCCCGAGCGACTCCTGCGCCAGCTGACGAGTCCAACGCAAGAACAGATGGACAGGCAGCGCGAGTGCCTGACACTCCTAGATGCTTCGTCGGGTGAGGCCACGGCTGCTGAATTGGTTGCCGACGCTATCGAGGGACTGTCGAGGATGGACAAGCCCAGTTGCGAGGCCCGGATCCGCCCTGTGGCCAGGCTCGCAACTCACAAGCCACGACGAGCGGGGCGGAAGCGCATTGTCAGCGTTGTGCCCTTCTACGAATCGCCCATAGGAGGAGTCACAACTTGGTCCCAGCGCCTCGCTGCAGAGCTCGATTCTCGACCGGATCTCGGTTACGACCTGCAGACACTCCTGGTCTCGATGCACCAGCCCTCGGCGCACACCGCGAGCGGACTCGTCGACAAGAACACATCGATCTGCGTGCTGGACTCGACAGACGATCATTACGTCTCGCTGGCGAACCTCCGCCAGTCGATCGAGACACTCGAACCGGATCTTCTGCTGCCCAACTACAACGACGCCTCATATGCGGTAGCGATGCAGCTTCGTTACACAGGTGTGCCGAGTGTCGCGATCGCACACACCGACTGCGAGTACTACCGCCAGATCATCGGCGCCTATCCGGACTGGGACGGCGCGGTATCCGTGAGCGCTTCAATCGACGACTGGCTCAGACCCCTGTCGGGTCCCAGGCCGTTCGATCGGATCACATACGGCGTGCCGGCATCTCATACCCCGCGCATCAGTCAACGCGATGGTCCGATCCGTATCGCATACGTGGGACGGATCGTCCAGGCGCAGAAACGTGTGACCGATCTCGTCCCCTTCGCACACATGCTCGCGGCAGAGGGTGTCGAGGCAGAACTGCACATCGTCGGTGACGGCCCCGAGGCGCCCTCGCTCCGCAAACAGCTCCGCTCGATCGGGAGCGTTCGCGTCATCTATCACGGTCCGCAATCGCCAGAATGGGTCCAGTCATTCTGGCCAACAATCGACATCGCGGTCCTTGTGAGCGAGTACGAAGGCGCGAGCATCACCATGCTCGAGGCTATGGGCCAGGGCGTCGTCCCGGCGGTCACGCGCGTCTCGAGCGGTGTCGGAGACTGGATCAGAGACGGGGTGAACGGAGTGACCGCGCCGGTTGGCGAGCCACAACAGCTTGCGCTCAGGATCGCAGAGCTT
>WUAK01000223.1 GCA_009827205.1 Phycisphaeraceae bacterium
GATGTTAATCTGCGGGTGAAGGTCGCCCTTGTGCTCGATCACAACCAGCGCCTTGCGGCCCTGACCGGCGTCCTCCTCGCGGACCGTCTCGCCCATCTCGATGTCCACGTACTGAACCGTGCCGCCCTTCTCCGCGAGGATCGGGGTCCGGTGAGGGTCCCAGTTGACCAGCAGCTGGCCGGCCTTCACCGTGCTGTTCGGAGCGACGTGGACGTATGAGCCGTAAGGAACCTTCGACTTCTCGATCTCGTGACCGTCCTTATCGACGATCGCGACCTCGGCGTTCCGCTTCAGCACAACCCAGACCTTGTTCCCGTCGGGATCGACAGTCTCGACCTCGTTGCAGTCGCGAAGCTCGAGCGTGCCCGCGGCAACCGCGCGGTACTCACTCTCGGCGATCGTTCGTGTACCGATACCACCGGTGTGGAACGTACGCATCGTCAGCTGCGTGCCGGGCTCGCCGATCGACTGAGCCGCGCTGATGCCAACTGCCATACCGGGCTCGACGAGCTTACCGGTCGACATGTCCATGCCGTAGTCCAGCGCCGAGCAGCCGGTGCGGCTCTCACTCGTCAGAGGCGAGCGGACGACAACCGAATCGATGCCCAGCTCTTCCACGCGCTGCGCGGTATCGGGCATGATCATCTCGTTCGACGCGACAATCACCTCGCCCGTCGCGGGGTTGGCGATCTCGTGCACACTGACGCGGCCGATGATCTGATCGCTGAGCGCGACATCGACCTGCTCGCCCTTGTAGATCGCACGCTTGACGATGCCTCGCTTGGAGCCACAGTCCTGCTCGCCGATGATGACCGACTGTGCAACGTCGCAGAGCTTACGTGTGAGGTAACCCGAGTCCGCGGTCTTGAGCGCGGTGTCGGCCAGACCCTTACGAGCACCGTGCGTCGACGAGAAGTACTCGAGGATGTTCAGACCCTCGCGGAAGTTCGCGCGGATGGGCGTCTCGATGATCTCGCCCGAGGGCTTGGCCATCAGACCACGCATGCCAGCAAGCTGCTGCATCTGGCTGACGTTACCGCGTGCACCCGAGTCCATCATGAGGTACACAGGGTTCAGATAAGCCCGGCCCTGCTTCTCCTCGATGCTTGTGTACGCGTCTTCCTCGCCGCGACGGTCGTTCTTGAGCGTCTCGATCAGCGTCTTGGTGATCTCCTCGCGGCAGTGCGACCAGATGTCCAGCAGCTGGTTGTACCGCTCACGCGAGGTGATGATGCCGTCCTCGTACGAACGCTCCACACGGTCCACCTGCTTCTGTGCGACCGCGAGCATCTGCTCTTTCGCCTCAGGTATGCGTAGGTCCGTGATGCCGAACGAAAGACCAGCGGTCGTCGAACGCTTGAACCCGATCTCCTTGAGCTTGTCGAGCATGTCGATCGTCGCAGCGCGGCCCGAGTACAGGTACGCGTCGTCGATCACGCGGGCGCAGCCCTTCTTGCCAAGCGTGCAGTTGTAGAAAGGCATGCCCGGGCTCAGGATGTCCGCAAACAGGATCCGACCCGGAGTCGTGACGATCCGGTTGTTCTCCGGCATCGGCTCGGGTGAACCACGCTCCTCGGTCAGGATGTGATCAAAGCCCTCGACACGAACCACAATCGGCTCGTGCAGGTCAATCTTCCCGTGATCGAAAGCGAGCAGCGCTTCCGTCGCGTCCTTGTAGGTGTTCATCTTCTGCGGATCGGTCTCGCCCTCCTGGGCCATCAGCGTGATGAAGTACACGCCCATGACGATGTCCTGCGAAGGCGAGATGATCGGCGCACCGTTGGCGGGGCTGAAGATGTTGTGCGTCGACAGCATCAGCACGTGCGCCTCGGTCTGCGCCTCGACCGACAGAGGCAGGTGAACCGCCATCTGGTCGCCGTCGAAGTCGGCGTTGAAGCCCGAACACACAAGCGGGTGCAGACGGATCGCGTTGCCTTCCACCAGAGTCGGCTCGAACGCCTGGATACCCATCCGGTGAAGCGTTGGAGCACGGTTCAAGAGAACCGGGTGCTGGTAAATCACCTCTTCGAGAACATCCCAGACCGACGGGTCGCGACGCTCGAGCATCCGCTTGGCGCTCTTGATCGTGTCGGCGAGCCCGTGCTCCTTGAGCTTGCGGATGATGAAGGGCTGGAAGAGCTCCAGAGCGATCTTCTTGGGAAGGCCGCACTGGTTCAGCTTCAGCTCGGGACCGACGACGATCACCGAACGTGCCGAGTAGTCAACACGCTTGCCGAGCAGGTTCTCGCGGAAACGGCCCTGCTTGCCCTTGATCATGTCCGTCAGCGATTTGAGTGCGCGGTTGCTCGAACCGAGAACCGGGCGTCGGCAGCGGCCGTTGTCAAAGAGCGCATCGACCGCCTGCTGCAGCATCCGCTTCTCGTTGCGGATGATGACCTCAGGCGCGTTCAGGTCCATCAGCTTCTTGAGCCTGTTGTTCCGGTTGATGATCCGGCGGTACAGGTCGTTCAGGTCGCTCGTCGCGAAGTTGCCAGACTCAAGAAGAACCAGCGGGCGAAGGTCCGGCGGGATCACCGGCACAACATCCATCACCAGCCACGACGGGTCGTTCTCGCTCTCGCGAACGATCTCGACCAGCTTCAGACGCTTGGCCAGATCCTTAATCTTCTGCTGCGAACGAGTCGCCGCCAGATCCTCCCGGATCTGTTTCGCCTCGGCATCGAGGTCGAGCATCTCGAGCAGCTCGCGAGCGGCTTCGGCGCCCATCTGCGCCCGGAACGCGTTGCCGTACTTCTCGACCGCCAGGCGGTGCTCGTCCTCGGTCATCACCTGCTTGAACTGCAGCTCACCGTCGGTGTCACCCGGATCGATGACCACGTAGTCCTGGTAGTAGATGATCTTCTCGAGATCGCTCGTCTTCATCCCAAGCAGCGTGCCGAGGCGGCTGGGCATGCTCTTGAAGAACCAGATGTGCACGGTCGGGCTCGCCAGGTTGATATGGCCCATCCTCTTGCGCCTCACGCGCGAGTGGGTCACCTTCACGCCGCAGCGGTCACAGATAATGCCCTTGAACTTGGTCCCGCGGTACTTGCCGCACGAGCACTCGTAGTCGCGCTCAGGACCGAAGATCCGCTCGCAGAACAGACCGTCCTTCTCAGGGCGGTACGTCCTGTAGTTGATCGTCTCGGGCTTCTTCACCTCACCGTACGACCACGCGCGGATGTCGTTGGGCGACGCGAGCGTCACCTTGACTGCGCTAAAGTCGTTCACCCGGTCGTAGACACTCTCAGCCATTTCCTAGCACCTCAAACAAGACAATCCGTCTCGCATCAATTCGTTCTGTCGTGCGCCCGAAGGCGTCTTCTGTCAGTTCACGGGCTTCACGCAGTGAATCCCGAGATGGCCATCCCAGCGGCCTCGCTCCTCAATCGCTTCGTACACCTTCTCGCCAGAGTCGCCGAACTCTGCCCGGCGGATCTCTGCGAACCCAGCCTCCGCCAGTTCCCTCGACATCGCCGGGTAGTCCCACATCCACATGTGCCTGGAGTTGCCCAGCCAGAGCACCGCCAGACCCTTGAGACCCTTGGGCCTGCGTTCGGCGCCCAGCAGCGCGCCCCGCATGAAGTCGTGCGGGGCGTCCGGATCCCCCACGTTCTCCAGATACGCCCTTGCCTGCTGCTCGAGGTCGGGTAGCACAAGCCTGAACACACCGCCAGGCTTGAGGAACCGATACGTCTCCCGAAGAGCCGATCGGCACGCCTCCAGCGACAGATGCTCCAGCACGTGCGAGCAGTACGCCCGATCCACACTCGAATCCGCAAGTGGCAGACGCTTGCGAACATCCCCGAGAAGAACCTCCTTCGGGAACCGCACACCGGGCGTGAACTTCCCGATGACCGGGATCTTCTGCATGCGCAGCGTCGGACTCGTGTCGTAGCTGAGCCAGCCCGCGGGCGCCGTAAGGCCGCAGCCGTACTGGACGCAAACCAGGTTGTTCGGATCTGTTGCCAATCAACACTCCATGAGACACTGAGCACACGACCCCAAAACTGTTACCTAAGCCAATATTCATTCAGTTCACAAGGCCACCATCAACAACTAATCCCGAGCCGGCATCAGAATTCAGTTCTCGCTTCACAGTCCCGAACCAAACGAAACTCGCTACACAGTAAAAAGCAGGAAAGAGACCTAGCACAAACTCATTCCCATCTGGACCAACCAAATAACCCAGTCCCATCCACGCGAACATCGCCAGCACTGGACTTACCACAAACCACAAACCAGCGAGTCGTCGAACACGAAGATGTGATCGTCCCCAATCACTAAAAACAACTCCAAGAAAAGCTAGATAGAGAAGCACTGTAAATGAGGAAGAGAGAAAATAGGTCGCTCTACCTGCAGCAGCCGCAGAAACTTCATCAGACATAAGCAGAGGACGAACGAACCCCTCATACACCGATACTGTCGGCACCAAGGCGAGTAACACACGCCAACCGGTATCGCTATATGCATAGCTAGATTGGGACTGAGTGCTGTTCACTTAGAGCAGGCTCCCCCCCTCGACCCTCCGCTTCTCGAGCGTCACGTTCAGACCGAGACCCTTGAGCTCGTTGCAGAGCACGTCGAACGCGACGGGCATGCCCGCCTCGAGCTTGTTCGTGCCCTTGACCATCGACTCGTAGATCTTCGTCCGACCCTCGACGTCGTCCGACTTCACCGTCAGCAGCTCCTGCAGGATGTACGCGGCCCCGTACGCCTCGAGCGCCCAGACCTCCATCTCGCCGAAACGCTGACCACCCGTTCTCGCCTTACCACCGAGCGGCTGCTGGGTGATGAGCGAGTAAGGACCGGTCGCACGCGCGTGGATCTTGTCGTCAACGAGGTGGTGCAGCTTCAGGATGTACATGCACCCAACCGTCGTCTTCTGGTGGAACGCCTCACCCGTGCGACCATCGAAGAGCTGGATCTTGCCGCCGCGCGGCATGTGAGCCAGGATCTCGCGCGGGCCCGCGGGCACGCCCTTCTCCTCGATCTCC
>WUAK01000224.1 GCA_009827205.1 Phycisphaeraceae bacterium
GACGCTCTTCCGATCTGAACTCGCAATTGAGCGCGTCGGGTCTGGTCAGTTCCTCGTTGAAGTCGAAGGCAAAGCAGCACACGTCGGCCGTGCATTCACCGAAGGTATCTCCGCGGTCACCAAGCTGGGCGAGGTGCTGGTCGAGATCGGGAAGATGCCAGAGCCCGACCGGGGCATGGTTGCCAACATCGGCCCTCTGGTAGGCGGTCAGGCGGCAAACGCGGTACCTGATTATGCCTCTGGCTTTGGGAACGTGCGATTCCCTGACAGAGCGGTCGCCGACGAGTTGGGCGCGATGCTCGATCGTCTGCAAACCGATGGAGAAATCCTGCCGAAGGTCAGGGTGCACCGCAGCTTCAATCGCCCGGCCAAGCCCGAGATTCCGGAAACCAGAGCCCTTGCCGAGCGGGCCAGAGAAGCTGCTGAATGCCTAGGACAACAGCTCCCATTCGCCAAGACCGGAGGTGTCTGCGACGGCAACATCATGCAGGATGCCGGGCTCCCCACGATTGACACTCTCGGAGTCCGGGGAGGGGGGCTGCATACCCCCGACGAGTGGATCGAACTGGACAGTCTCGTTGAACGCTCTCAGCTTTTGGCTGTCCTTATGATGCGTCTCTGCCAACAATAAGACCTAAGACCCGAATGCTTGCGGGTCCACGCACAGTTACCGGCTCAGATCGCCCCCAATCGGGCCGATGAGCCGCCTTTGCGAAGGGCTGCATACAGCCCGGAACGGAGACCGATATGCCCGAGACGATGAGCCAAGCCGTTGGGAGCCAGATCGCCCAAGACAACGCGATCAAGGCCGCGATTGACACAATCGTCGCTCAGGTGAATCAGCACAACAGCACCATCACTGATGCCCGCCCGGCTGCTGAGGGCAGCGTGAGCACGTTCCAAAGCATGCTCGACAGAGCCGCGGCGACCAAGGGTCGGCCTCTGCTCTACCCAATGATCGGGAGCGGTGCCGGCAACGGCCCTCTCGTCGAGTTGGCTGACGGCTCCGTCAAGTGGGACATGATCACCGGGATCGGCGTGCACTATTTTGGGCACGGTCACCCTGAGCTCGTCCGTGCATCACTAGAGGGCAGCCTTCAGGACACGCCCAAGCACGGCAACCTCCAGTCAAACTTCGATGCATACCGGTTCAGCGAGCTCCTCGTCGAACTCGCTTCCCGTAACAGCAAGCTGAGTCAGTGCTTCTTAACAACGTCGGGCGCGATGGCAAACGAGAGCGCTCTCAAGGTCTGCTATCAGAAGCACGCTCCTGCGGGTCGTGTGATCGCTTTCAAGCACTGCTTCATGGGGCGTTCCGTGACCATGGCGCAGATCGGTGATTCGGCAGGAGGACGCGTTGGTATCCCCCTGACCACGCAGGTGGACTACATGCCCTTCTGGAACGAGAAGGCCGCTGAAGAGGTCGGTGGCAAGACGCGGTACATCGATCACTGCTGCTGGAAACTCCAGCAGCTCATCGACCGCTACCCGAAGCAGCACGCGTGTTTCATCTTCGAACTCATTCAGGGCGAAGGCGGTTTCAACGTCGCGCCGCGTGAGTTCCTCGTCGCGCTGATGGATATCTGCAAGGCAAACAACATCGCGGTCTGGGACGACGAGATCCAGTCGTTCGGGCGTACCGGCGAGATGTTTGCCTACGAAACCCTCAACCTGGGCGATTACGTTGATGTCTTCTGTGTGGGCAAGATGACCCAGGTCTGCGCGACCATGTACACGGACGAATACGCACCGAAGCCTGGCCTGCTCTCGGGTACGTTCACGGGATCGAGTCAGGACTTCTCGACCGGTATCCGGATCCTGGAAATGCTGCGCGACGGGGACCTCTACGGTGATTCAGGCAAGCTCGCTCACCACCACGGGCAGTTCAAGAAACACGCAGAAGCTCTGGCCGCCAAGCACCCTGACTGGTTCCCCGAAGTCCCCTACGCGGGAGACCTTGTCGGAGGCATCGGAGGCATGATGCGGCTGACCCCGTTTGGCGGTGACCAGAAAAAGATCGCCGCAGCGTGCAAGGCGTGCTTCGACGAAGGTGTCATCCTGTTCTGGTGCGGTCACGGTCCGCACCACGTCCGGATGCTCCCGCCCGTTCCGGTCATGGAAGACAGCCACTGGCCCAAGGTCTTCGAGTGCATCGAAAGAGGCTTCGCGAAGGTCGCCGGCTGAGAACGAATCCCGCGGGTAAAGCGTGTCCCCGCAGTGATGTGAACGACGCGCGGCCACGGGAGGCCTGACATGTATCTCATTAGACGCGCCAAGCTCGACGACACCGCAACGCTGCACAAGCTTGCGAAGATGGTCCATTTCATCAACTTGCCGCCCGACAAGGACATCATCCAGTCCAAGATTATCCATAGCCGTAACACGTTCCTGAAAGCTGGCGGAGGCAAGGGCAAGCCCGAGCCAGAGGTCATTCCAGAGAGTGTGACCAAAAACGTCAAGACGGATAGGTCGCTCGGGGGACTCGGCGCGACGACCCATGAGTCAGACCTTTTCATGTTCGCACTAGAAGACACTGAGTCGGGACAGACGCTCGGATCAAGTCAGGTCCTTGCGCGTATGGGTGGCAAGGGCAACCCCAATGTTTCGTTCAAGCTCTCTCAGCAGAACTTCTTCAGCGAAAGCCTTCAGACTGGCACCTCCCACGCGGTCGCCGAGCTCTACCTCGACGAATCTGCTCCTTCAGAGATCGGCGGGCTCATACTCCAGCCATCGCTTAGAGGCCACAAGAAGAAACTCGGGCTGTTCCTCAGCCTTATTAGGTTCCACATGATCGGCCTGCAGCGCAAGCGTTTCGCCGACCGAGTGCTCGCCGAGATGATGGCGCCGATCTCCGCTGATGGAACGAACCTGCTTTGGGAATACCTGGGCAGGCGGTTTGTCCCGCTGAGCTACGACGAAGCCGACAGGTTCTGCCAGTACAGCAGAGAGTTCATCACGTCGCTTCTGCCGCACGAACCGATCTATCTGTCGCTGCTCCCGCCGAGCGCCAGAGCGGTGGTGGGGCAGGTCGGTGAAGACACCAAGTCCGCCAGACGCATGCTCGAACGCCTCGGCTTCCAGTACCGCGGCTTTGTCGATCCTTTCGACGGCGGACCGCACCTCGACGTCAAGACAGACGATATCCCGCACGTGAAACTCACCAAGAGACTCACAGTCGCCGACCCCGTTGCGATGAGCAAGTGCAAGGACCAATGCATGGTCAGCAAACTCGATACGGACGGCGAATTCCGCGCGATCGACGAGAACGTCTGCCTGCTCGACAACAAGAGAATCGCACTCCCCAAGGCCTACATGGAATTGCTCCAGATCGAACCGGGTGACAAGGTCGGCGTCACCCCTATGGATGTGAAAAAGCAGATCGCACACAACAAGAAAATCACAAAGAAGAAAGCCGCTAAGAAGCCCAGCAAAGCGAAGGCGAGGAGCGCCTGATGCCCAATCACCCAACACTGAAGTACGAACCATGTGATCTTGTCGGGGGCAGGTTCATCCCGATCCCTGGCCAAGAGATCACTTCTCACAACCCCGCTCAGCCCGATCAAGTCCTCTGGCAAGGCTCGCCCGTGCTCGAACATGTTGATCAAGCTGTTGCGGCTGCGCGAGAAGCACTCCCCATTTGGTCGCAATGGCCGATCGAGAAGCGAATCGCTGTCTTGCGTCGTTACCAGGAAATCGCCGCAAGCCACAAGCAGCAGATGGGTGAACTGATCTGCGACGAGACCGGCAAAGCCATGTGGGATTCACAGGCCGAGGCGGGCATCCTTGCTGGCAAGGTCGACATCACGCTCGATGATTCCGAAAACGGCGGATTCTCCCGTGTCAAGGACTACAGCTTCAACCTGACCGAGTCACGGACAGGGCGATGCAACTACAAACCCCACGGTGTGATGGCTGTCATCGGACCGTACAACTTCCCCGCGCACCTGCCCAATGGGCACATCGTCCCCGCGCTGCTCATGGGCAACACTGTCGTGCTCAAACCAAGCGAAAAGACGCCGGCCGCGGGGCAGGCACTAGTAGAAATGTTCCATGAGGCTCTCGAAGCAGAAGGTGCACCGAAGGGCGTCGTCAATCTTGTTCAGGGCGGCCCTCAAACAGCTATCAAACTCACTACACACGCAGATATCGACGGCATCCTCTTCACCGGTTCTTGGCCCGTCGGACGTAAGATTCTCGAAGCAAACCTGGATAATCCGGGCCGAATGATCGCACTCGAACTGGGCGGCAACAACCCGGCAGTTGTCATGCCGGATGCCCATCTCGAGCAGGCCGCGATCGAGGTTGCCCGGGCAGCCTTTGTCACGACAGGGCAGCGATGCACCTGCACCAGGCGCCTGATCGTTCACGAGGACATTGCTGATCGAGTCATCAACGCTGTCCTTGAGGCAGCCAAGGCGATGCGCGTCGGCAACCCTCGTTCTGACGACCCCGTCTTCATAGGACCACTCGTCTCAGCCGAAGCTCGTGACGCAGTCCTTTCCTTCCAGGAGAGGCTCATCGCAAGCGGCGCCAATCCACTTCTGAGGGCAGAGCCCCGCTCGACTGACGGTTCAGTCGATGGCTACTACGTCACTCCTGCGGTGCTCCAGGTCGAGAGCTTTACTCCAACCGATTCCGAAGATGCCGGCTGCGACCTAGAGGTCTTTGGCCCGCTTTTGAGGATAACTACGATCTCGAGTCTCGACGAAGCGATCCAGCAAGCCAATGCCACCCGCTATGGCTTGGCCGCTTCGATCTTTACGACTAATCAAGAAGCGCAAAGCAGGTTCGTTGCTGAGTGCCGAGCGGGCTGCATCAACGTCAACACGGGAACCGCGGGCGCTAGCAGCAAGCTGCCGTTCGGGGGCCTCGGTTTCTCCGGAAACCACCGACCCGCGGGTTCTGTGAGCCTCGACTACTGCGCCTTTCCTGTAGCATCCATGGTCGAAACAGGCGACAGCGCCGCACTTCCCCAAGGC
>WUAK01000225.1 GCA_009827205.1 Phycisphaeraceae bacterium
CGACAATGAGCAGCTCCGCTATCGCGCACAGGATGGGCGGACGACCGATTGGTTCGATCCTTTCAAACTCAATGATTCTGCACCCGAAGCCCAGCAGACTCCCGCGTGGGCCATCGGGACGGTGTGGTACAACATCTTTCCCGAACGATTCGACAACGCAGTGCCCGAGAATGACCAGGGAGGGCCGCACGGCACCTCTGTGGACTGGCACGCAGACTGGTTCGAGGTCACACCGGATGAGTTTGAAGCCTCAGCGAACCGCGCCATCTCTGACCCGAGGCGTTACAGCGACGATCACAACCGCGATCGCTCGCCGCTTCGAGATGTCGTGTTTGAGCGCAGATTCGGGGGAGACCTTCAGGGCGTGCTCAGGCGGCTCGATCACGTGCAGCAACTTGGAGCCGAGTCGATCTGGTTCTGTCCCGTTTTCGATGCGGTCAGCCTGCACAAGTACGACGCTACAGATCACAGGCACATCGATCCTCACCTCGCTTCACCAGGCAAGCCCGATAGAGACCGTCCACCATTTCTTGTTGAACCCGATGAGTGGACTTGGACTGAAGCGGATCGCTTCTTTGTCAATGAGCTGCTGACCGAGATCCGTTCTCGCAAGATGCGCGTGATCCTGGACGGCGTTTGGAATCATGTGGGTTATCAACATCCTTCGTTCCAAGACGCGATCAATCGTGGGAGAGCCAGCCCATTTTTCGAGTGGTTTGTGCTGACAACTGACCAATCTGCGAAAGTCGTCGGCTGGCAGGCGTGGAACAGCCGGAACGGGAATCTGCCCGAATTCAGCCAGATAGACGGCGATCTCGTCCCAGGCCCCAAGCAGCATGTCTTTGACGTCACCGATCGATGGATGGACCCCAACGGCGATGGTGATCCCTCCGACGGCATCGACGGATGGAGACTCGATGTCGCGAACGAAGTCGGACTGAGGTTCTGGGAGGATTGGCGCCGACACGTCCGAGAACTCAACCCCGATGCCCTGCTAATTGGTGAGCTCTGGTTCGACGGCGGGGATTACTTTGGGGGCAAAGCGTTCGACGCACAGATGAACTATCCGGTCGCGTTCGTCCTCGTGCCATGGCTTTCCGGTATCCCCAATCCTGAAATCGCAACGCAACTCGATGCCGCGCTGGACCAGCACCCTGCGACCCAACTCGCGCAGATGAACCTGCTCGCTTCACACGACACCGCGAGACTGGTGTCGGTGCTGGCCAATCCGGGGCTCGGGTATGACCAAGGCGCAGGAATGGGCAGCGCCGGATTCGATCGCTCGATGCCCGATGAAGCAGACTTTGACAGGCTCGAGCTCGCGTACGCGGTGTTGACAGCGTTACCCGGATCACCCATGGTGTTTGCAGGAGATGAACTCGGTGTCTGGGGCGGAGATGATCCAGAAAACCGGAAGCCGCTTCCTTGGCCCGATCTCACACGCGTAGATAAACTGGGTAGTTTAGCGAAGCGAACGACCAACCGTGTCGGCCATTGGCTTCGGCTCCGATCGCATCCAGAGATCGGGCCGGTGGTTCGCTACGGCGGAGTTTCGCTGTTCCTCGATGGAGAACTCCTTGTCATCGAGCGAACGCTGAACAACTCGTCTATCCGGCTTTACGCGAACCCTACAGACTCTCCACAGGACAGCAGTGTTGGTAACCTCCAACCACGCTCTGCAGTGCTCTGTATCAAGCAGAAAGCGGACGGGTGGATCAGGATTCAAGAGTCGTCCGAGAAGCCAAACTAGACGATCATAATTCGCACCTAAACGCTGTATACAGTTGTATTTCGGTGTGGCACCGGGCGTTTCATCGACTACGATGCACTGTCACAGACTGTCCATACGGACGGCTGAGTTGTTGTATCAACAGGAGGGCTCGCGAGAGCGAGCACGGGAGAACCAATGATGAAGATGACTTTGACTGCCGCGCTTGTCGCGACCATGAGCGGTCAGGCGATGGGTCAGGTGACCGTCGACGGCCAGATCGATGTTGCGGAAGAGTCGCTCTACACAAGAGCGTGGGTACAGAACCAGCCGACGAGTTTCGGCGACAACCTGCCCCAGACGGGCGATCCCGAGGACAACTCGGATGCGATCAACGTCACAACGGGCTTTGAGCTCCGCATTCCGCTCGACAACTTCACGTTCAGTGATGCGGTCCCGACTGGACAAATCCGCATCGCCGGCTGGGTCATCAGCGGTGGTAACGACTTCATGTCCAACCAGGTCATCGGCGGTCTCGGCGGCCCCGGCGCCAACCTCGGTGATCCCGCGAACATCAACTTCAAGGCACCCAGCGGCAGCAACCCGAACGGCATCCCCGGCGATCAGTTCGCGATCGTTCCTGCGAGCGTCGCGTCGGGCCCCCTGACCGTTGACGGCACAGCGGAAGCCGCGTACGGCCCCCCCATCTTCGTCAGCAACACCGGCACGGGCTTCGGCGATGCCAGTGATCCGGACCCCGTTCTCACGGGCGGCGGCTCTGAGATCTCGAACCTCTACGCCACCCTCGTTGATGAGGACACCGACGGCACTGCCGACGCGCTCTACCTGCTCGTGGGCGGCAACCTCGAAGAGAACTTCAACAAGCTGCACCTCTGGTTCGATGTCGACGCCGACGCGGCCATGCCCGCAGGCCAGAACGTTGTCCGCGACGACAACGCCGACATCAACTTCAACGCGGTGAACCGCCAGGCCAATCTCGAGTTCGACGACGGATTCACCGGCGACTTCATCTTTATCTACGGATTTGGTGACACCGGCGGCCAGTTTGAAGCCTTCGCAGACCTCGCGACGACCCCCACAGCCGGCAGCGGCACTGGCGTCTTCCTTGGCTCTGGCACCCCCGCGCTGCTCACTTCGACGCCGGTCGGATTCGGCGAGGGCATCAGCTGCTCCATCGATAACTCCAACATCGGCGGCGTAGGCCCCTCGGGCTTCTCGCCCACGATCCCCGACGTCGATGTCGCGGTCGGATCCGAGCTCGACGCGATCTACACATACCTTGATGTCCCCAACAACAGGCTCAACCTGCTCCTGGCTGGTAACATCCAGTCCAACGGCAACCGGATGCACGTCTTCCTCGACGGGGATCCGACCGATGGGCAGAACACGCTCCGTGACGACAACGTCGACATCCTCTTCCGCGCTCTGGATCGCCTCGGTCTGAACGACGGCACGGATCCGGACGACGTCGAGCCTCTCGGCCCGGGCCTGACCTTCGATACGGGCTTCAACGCCGATTACGCCATCATCGTGAACAACAACGGTGAGACCAGCAGCACCAACACCTTCTTCACCAACGCCGCGGTTCTCCGCTTGAACGGACCCAACATCGTCTCAGGCTTCAACACCGACTTCGGTGCGTTTGACGGCGGTCTCAAGGCCGACGCGGGCAACAACCCAATGCTCTTCGACGGCGATAACCCCCCCGGTGGTGGCGTGGCACTCGAGCCCGGCACCGATGATGACATCTTCACCAACTTCGCTCCGCGCGATGCCGCGGCTGCGTTCCTCGCCAACGGTGTTCTCGGTTTCGAGACCGGAGGCCTCCTCCAGCTCGCACTCGACAACAGCAACACCGGCGGCGTCACCGATGTCGCGGGCGCAGACGTGTCCGACGCGTGCAACGTCACGACCGGTCTTGAGATCAGCATCGACCTGACCGAGTTGGGCTGGGACGGCAACTCCGACATCAAGGTCGCCGCGTTCCTCTCGGACACTGGCAGCAGCTTCATCTCCAACCAGGTCGCCGGCGGTCTCCCGGACGCGACCGATCTTGGTGAGCCCCGCAACATCGACTTCTCGATGATCGCAGGCGACCAGTTCGTGACGGTCGGCGACACCGCTGACTGTGCAAGCCTGCGTCTCTGTGCTGATCAGAACGAAGACGGCTCGGTTACCCCGACCGACTTCACGGCATGGATCAACAACTTCAACAACAACGACGCACGTGCCGACGTCAACCAGAACGGCTCGGTCGAGCCCACCGACTTCACGGCATGGATCGCGGCGTTCAACCTTGGTCTTGCAGGACCGACCTGCACCCCGTAATCCGCTGAACGCGATCACAACTCATTCCCGGCTCCGCTCTGCGGGGCCGGGTATTTTTGTGCGCCAATAGCTTGCTGCTATTCGACGATCATCGAGGTATTGTGTCACCAACAACCGGTTGAACGATAGAAAAACAAAGCCGGGCAGCGCTCGTGCGCTGCCCGGCCGCGTGTCAATGGTTGTCTCTGCGTTCGCCTTATCGGCGGCGGCGAGCGACGGCAAGACCGCCGAGGCCCAGCAGGGCCATCGAGCCGGGTGCCGGAACCTTGAGAACGACAAACTGATCACCGACGACCTGGTTGAAGTCGATGCCGGCAAGTGTGCCTGGGGCGACAAAGTTGCCGTTGAGGTCACCACCGAGGTTACCGGTCCCTGCGGGGAGGCCGCCGATCACCTGGTTGGACAGGAAGTCGTGGGCACCACCGTTGACGAAGCCGGCAAGGCGGAGCAGGCCGCCCGAGTACCCGATCTCGTCGAGCGAGATGGCAATCTCGACACCCGTGGTCACGAGTGCAGGGTCGCTATCAGGGGCGTTGTCGAAATCGCCGACGCCGCCTGTGTTGGACTGGTTGGTGCCCAGGGTGTAGCCAAAGCCATTGGGACCTGCTGCGACGATCTGATCGCCGTCAACGTAGGCACCACCGCCCTGGAAGCCGCCGGGGCCGCCGCCGAGCGTGTCGAGCTGGGCTGCCGCAGTGAAGTGCTCGTTTCGATCACCATTCACCGTGTAGGTGAGGAAGTAATCGGCTTCGAACCCCGCGTCGAAGGTGAGGCCTCCGAGGTTGGTGTTAAGCTGGTTAAAGTCAACATCGGCGTTATCCATGCGGAGCGAGTTCTGGCCGCCCGC
>WUAK01000226.1 GCA_009827205.1 Phycisphaeraceae bacterium
GAGGCGAACACGATGCCTGGATTCACGGCTCACTCGCTCGTGCCCCAAGCCGCGGCGAGGGTCGGGCTGCCCATGCCCGCTTTGTGTGCCCACCTGGCAAAATCGGCGTGCTCGGCCTCAGAACGGGCCTCGGGGGCTTCTCATTCAAGCCTGAAGCCCTGCTGATCCGACGCAAGTAGCTGTATGGCTGCGCGCAGGAAGAAAAAGAAGACCAAACGCGAGCTCATCATGGAGCGGATCTCGCCTGAGTTGGTGGGCACCGTCCTGACAGGGCTCGTGCTCGTGGTTGGGATGGGCGTTGGGCTCAGATTTGCAGATCATCAGGCTGCAGACATCGCCTCGAGCGGGCCCCCTGTCGTGCGAATCAACTGGCCGAGCGCCGTGTCCGCCGGCCAACCGGTCAACTGGCCTCCCGCGACAACACAGCGGCAACTGCTCGACGACGCGTACGAAATCGTCCAGAAGCACTCCGGCCCCTTTTCCTCACGCACACGTGAATCACTCGGGGTCTGGCTCAGTCAGTCTGGCTGGGTGAGCGAGATTCGTGATATTCAGCGGCTCGATGAGGGTGTCATCGAGATCGATGCCGCCTGGCGTTCACCCGGCGCGGTCGTACGCGAAGGAGCGCACGATTACCTCATCGCAAGTGACGGCAGGCGTCTCAGGCTGAGCTGGCGGGCGGATCTGTCGCCCTTCCCGGTGATCCGCGGCGCAGACGACGCGAACACCCTGCAGGTCGTACCGGGTGAAGTTTGGCCGAGCCGATCGATACAAGCAGGCCTTGAGGTCCTCAATCTGCTTCGAGACCAGTTGCCCGGCTCACTCGGGTCTGATCAGATCCGGGGAGTCGAGGTTTCCGCGTACGACAGGTTCAAGCGAGTGGTGCTGCTGACAGACAAGGGCACACGCGTGATCTGGGGCCGCACCCCGAGTGACCCTGTGCCGGACGCGGTATCCACAGAAGCCAAGCTCAATCAGCTCAGGTACCTGCGGCAAAATCCGGAGTTCGGGAGGCGGATCGACGCCGGGCGGGAGCTCATCGATATCAGCTCTGGGCCGGTCTTGGTGGAAGATCGCCGGTAGGGCTCCCAAGATTCTCACAACGTGAGCGAACAACAGACAACCGAGAGCAGCCAAGGTAACCAGAAGAAGCCAAGCGCGTTCCGTGAGTGGATGGAGCACGTTGGACTTGTTGTCCCAAAGGACGAACCAGACCGCTGGGCACATAGGCGTGGTGAGCCTCGGGGGTTCGCCGTCATATGGATGGGGTTCCTGCTCGTCTCGACGCTGACCGTCTTCTTATCTCTGGGTGACCCGATGCGGGTGACAGCCGAGGGGTACCGCGAGGGCGCCAGGATGCTGGTCACCGTGATCTCGATCGGGATCACGGTCATGTGGCCCATGATCAGGCTCAGTCAACTCTCTCCTGTGGGCGGTGGGACAACGATGGTCGTGAAAGATCTGATCATCCTGCTCATCCCGCTCCAAGCGGTTCTCTGGCCCCAGGTCGTCATCACCGGTTGGACTGTCAGTGCTGTCGCAGCGTCGAACCTGCTGCTTATCTCGTGGGCGCTCATCGTCGGGGCATTCCTTGCGATCGCACTTGGTTCGGGCCGCAGGCTCAGGCTTGGTGAGCAAAAGCTCGATGCGGACTACCAGTCAAAGAAAGCCGGTGTTGAGAGAACGTATTGGATGATGGGCCTTCTTTTTGCTGTCTTGCTCGGACCGGCGTTGCTCATCACCCTGCAATCGGTGGGGCGAGCGAGTTCAGAGGATGCGCAGCTGTTGTTGCGGATGTCCTCGCCGCTCACCGCTCCCTGGGAGATGCTCCAGAGCCGGATCTGGACAGGCCAGCACGCGGTAGTGGGGCCCGCACACTGGAGAGCCGCCTGGATGACTGCGTGTATCGCGGTCTCGGCTTGGATCTTGGTCGGGATCGTCAGAGGAACCGGGGCTACGAAACTGGCAAGGCGCGACGATTCGGCCTAGATTGTTCACTGCGCACAAGGCGGTGCGCCCTTCAGCGGTCCACAGAGCCAAACGGAGAAACGGCATGGAACTTCTGACCCCGGACGAGAAAGCCAAGCTCGAGCAGCGCGTGACGGAACTCAAAGAGAACCGGCCGAAGATCTCGGAACGCATCGCCGAAGCCCGGGCCCTCGGGGATTTGAAGGAGAACGCCGAGTACCACGCGGCGCGTGAGCAGCAGGGAATGGAAGAAGCCGAGATCCGTCGTCTCGAGGAGAAACTTTCCAGCGCTCAGGTCATCGATTCGAGCAAACAGGCCGCGGATGTGGTGTTCATTGGGTCAATTGTGCGACTGAAAGACCTCAAGCGGGGCGACGACGACACCTACCGCCTTGTGGGCGAACTCTCCGGAAACGCGATGGCTGAACACGTCGAGGTCAGCGTCAACTCGCCCATGGGGCAGGCGCTGCTGAAATCACGTGTGGGCGAGACCATCCGTGTCGATGCACCCCGTGGCGTCAAGCAGTTTGAGATCGTCGAGCTGCTCTGAGATCAGCGGGTTCATATGAGGGTGTGAGTCATTAACCCTTGTTCTGCTGATCGAGTTTGGTGGTCACTTTTTGAGGCTGCTTGCTCTGCTGTGGACCGGCCTTGTCGGTTCCGGTGTGCGTGGTGAACCTGCCTGTGCCCGAGTCATACAACGCGGCTTCGAGTGAAAGTGACGTGGCTTCTTTATTCGGTGATTCGCTCATCCTTGAACCCCCATATCGCAGAGACCCAGCCGGGGGAGTCCGAATGGGCCCCGACCATCTGGCTTCAGGTTACCGGATGTTGCCCATATTATCAATGTGTAAAGACTGGCAGATCTCTTGGTCAGGATCAAGCTTGCAGCCGATGATAAGTTTGTGTATGCTTACTAACTAGTAGCGGGCATAGGAGGCTCACCATGCGGAAACTGCTGAAAATCGGCACGCTGGCTCTCGCAAGCACGGCTGGGGCGGCCCAGGGCGATATCGGCTTTGGGATCAGTTCAGGCTTCTCGATCGGGTTCTGCGGCTCTGGCTTCTCGATCTCATCTGGGCTGTACCTTGGAAGCAGTTGGGGCTGCAATAGCTACTACCGGCCCAGAATTGGGTGGTATGACAGGGGGTATTGCGGCAGCTATTACCCCAGTTACCGAAGAAACTATCGCTCTTACGGACCTCGCTATTACTCGTACCCAAGACCTCGGTACTACCGAAGTGGCTGGGACAACTGCTGGTCAGATGCTGAGTTGTCGCTTCCCTACCGGAACGATGTTGTTGCTACGCACGACAGGGCACCAAACCGCGCCCCAGAGATCAAGGACGATGTAAGCAGCGAGGATCGCACCGCCGATGCCTGGGAGTTGCTTGAACAGGGCAAGGCGAACCAGGCGCAGGGCTTTTTCGCTCTCGCCGCTGCGAAAGACCCTGATAACGCACAGATCAAAATTGGGTTTGCCCTGGCCTCTGCTGAGCTTGGCGATAACACCCGAGCAGCCTGGTCAGCCGGCCGCGCTGTAGGCGTCGATCAGGGTGAGCTTGCGGAACTCGAGCTGGGTGACAAAGCGAGCTTGCTGCTCGCGGATCTGCTCGACGAGCTAGGCACCGATGATCGGGCACTGGCGAGCGACCTCGAGGCGGCGATGCCTGATCTTGTCACGCTTCCTGTGATCGCAGACAACGGCTGACCCTGACTTTGATCACCCGCGGTTGACGCGGGTGTTTCTAGCAGATAATAATTGTTGAAACAACTAATGAAATACCTTGGTATGCAGGGTCGTTGGATAGGACATCTAGGTACCGAAACGGTACGAACATTGAGCCACACTCTTCTGGAGATTAACGAGATGGGTAAGAAGACAGCATTCGTCGCAGCAGGTGTTCTGGCAGTCGGTGGTCTCGCGGTTGGGCTCGCGCCTCAGACAGAGGCGGCTCCGGCGGAGGTGTTCGCTGTTTCGAACGCTGAGACCTACGGCGTCGATAACGGGCACTCCTCAGTTCTGTTCGGCGTGAGCTACATGGGCGTTACAAACTTCTACGGCAGGTTCAACAAGGTAAGCGGTGAGTACAGCATCGACCCGGAGAACCCTTCTGCAAGCTCGCTCAACATCAGCGTTGATGCTGAGAGTGTGGACTCAAACAACGAAGGTCGAGACAAGCACCTACGAGGCGCCGACTTCTTTAGCGCTAAGGAGTTCCCTCAGATCCGCTTCGTTGCGACTTCGTTCGAAGCCGGTGAGGGCGACTCGTTGAAGGTGACGGGCGAGCTCACACTCAGAGGCAAGACTCAGACAGAGACTGCGACGCTGGTCTGGATGGGCGAGATGGACGACCCTCGCGGCATGGTCCGCTCCGGATTCGAGGCCAAGCTGGTCATTGACCGATCGGATTATGGTGTGAACTACGGCGTTGAAAGTGGTGCACTCGGTGATGAGGTCACGCTGACCATTGGGATTACCGGTACGCGCTAATCTGCGGCTTCCCCTGGCCGCCTTGCAGGGATTGATGACACGTGAATGAAGCACAACTACGTGAGGGCCTGCTCAATGTGGCAGTGCCGGGGCTTTCTGGTGCGCTCTCGGTGCTGATCACGTTCTGGATCGCCTCGATCGTCCGCAAGAAAGACGAGCATTCCAAGCTCGCCAAGAAGCTAGAACGGCTCGGGCCTGTACTCGGCCTGAGCGCTGCGTATATCACCGTTCTGGCGATCTACCCGACACTGAATCTCACGGGCGGTTCAGCGAGCGACAGGCAGGGCGTGGTCGTCCTCGCTGCGGTCTTGTTCGCGATCATCGAGTCACTCACTTCTCGCGCGACTGTGCAGCCGGCCGTCCGTTGGCTTGGCAGACTCGTTCTGATTGGTGGCATACTCGGGTATCAGTACATGTCGATCAGGAGGCAGTGGG
>WUAK01000227.1 GCA_009827205.1 Phycisphaeraceae bacterium
TCACGAACTTGCCCGCGAACGATCCAAACGAGAGCCACTACCAGCTCTGGATCGTGGACCAAACGCGCGGCACACCGCTCGAGGTCCCGCCTGTCGACGGCGGCATGTTCGATGTCGAGCAAACCGCCGAAGGCGGCGATTGGATCGTCCACTTCAAGGCAAGGCTCCCCGTGGGCGACGCCTTCGGGTTTGGTGTCACCCTCGAAGGCCCGGACGGCGCGGTTGTTTCAGAGCAGCAGAAGAAGACGGTCATAGCTGTCAGCCCACCCCAGGAAAGCTGATCCGCTCCATACTTGGCCCGGTAGGCCCGGGGTGTCTATACTCCGCCCACCGGTCGAGGCCGGCGTAAATGGGCGATTGGCGCAGTTGGCTAGCGCGCC
This sequence comes from Phycisphaeraceae bacterium, assembly GCA_009827205.1. GTDB lineage: Bacteria > Planctomycetota > Phycisphaerae > Phycisphaerales > UBA1924. The sequence continues at coordinate 381 of WUAK01000227.1, forward strand.
TCGTTGACATCGAGGAGGTCACTGGTTCAAGTCCAGTATCGCCCACTTGATTGAACTGCACGGAGCCGCACTCAGGTGCGGCTCCGTGCTTTTTGGATGTGCTGATTCGGAGCAACGAAGTAACGTTATGGTGATCACATAGTGCGTCAGCACTTTCGCATCGAGGTTGTTCGGTCTCTTTGCCTAGCAGGCACTAAGCGTTGTTGCTCTTGTTGCTCACGGTGCCACCGATCACAAGTGCCGATGAGATGATCAGCAGGTTCTTGATGATGTACTGGCCTTCCATGGTGAGGCCGTAGGGGATGCGGCCTTCCTGGAATGTGATTGCTGGCAAAAGTACCAGCGGCATGAACGTCCCGACCATCTGCATCGCTAAGAGGCCTATTGCGAATCTGATAGCAGGTTTATACAAGAACAAGACACCGATGACGACTTCCCACCAGCCGATCGCAGAGAGCCATACATCCGCTGAGAAAAACGGCATCCAATCGACTGTCTGTAACACCAATTGCTCGGCCGGTGAAATCCCTAGCGGTTTGAGAAGTCCAAACCAGATGAAGATGACGGCAAGTGAGTATCGAAGTGCGTCAAACCCATATCGGCGCATTGTTGCGGCGATGAAATGATCTAGCTGCGACAGCTTCACACACGATAATAGGCTTGTGGTACAACGCTTGATATAATGGGAAATGCAAGTTTGTGTATCGGCGGCAACCCGCTAGAGACTCACTGCTCAGTGCTTTCTTCGGAACTCGATGCACTTTCCCATACATTGTTCTCCCGAGTGATCTCCGGGTACATCCCATTTGGATCCAGCACAACTTTGGTGATCGCCTTGCCGTTGGTCTTGATAGGTACACGCCAGGTGTCCGCGGCTCCCCAGATCTGAACAGGGAGATCGATACGCTCGGTACTCTCGTCGTCGTAGGTGATCTCCATCATGACCGGCATGACCATGTCGCCCTCGTTGACCAGCGTGATCCCAGCGCGGTTCTCGTCGATCGCTGAGACCTCGGCGATGCCCTGATCCAGCTTCGCTGCAGAGAGGAACCAGCCCCGCCAGAACCACGCCAGATCGGTGCCCGATGCGTCTTCCATCGCGCGGAAGAAGTCCGCAGGCTGCGGGTGCTTGTACGCCCAGCGGTGGGTGTAGGACTTCCATGCAGTGTCAAAGCGCTCCGGCCCGAGCACGACCTCGCGGAGCAGGTAGAGGGCCCACGCGGGCTTGGAGTAATTCAGCGTGCCGACCCAGCGGGGCCAGTGACGGTCCGCGGGCGTGTTGGATGCCTGAGCGGTCTCGCCGTTCATGACGGGAGTGAGTCTCTGGGCACCGCCTCGACGGAAACGCATTTCACCGTAGTAATCGGCGTTGGAGTACATGTTGATGAACGAGTTGAAGCCTTCGTCCATCCACATGTACCGGCGTTCGTCGGTGTTGACGAGCATCGGGTACCAGTTGTGACCGACTTCGTGGTCGGTCACCCCGAAAAGTCCGACGTCGTTTGTTTTGGCGCCGCAGAAGATGATGCCTGGGTACTCCATTCCGCCCTCGGCACCGTTGATATTCGACATTTCCTGATAGGGGTACGGGTAGAGCCAGTCGGAGTAGAACTCGATCGAATGCTTGATGTACTGCGTTGAGCCGCCGGGCTTGTTGGGGAGCCACTCCCGGTTCCAGTACCACGCCTCGGCTTCCTTCGGATAGAAGGACTGGCAGAGCACGGCTCGCTCGGTGCCGTCCAGATTCGTGATGTTCGCGGTGCAGGCGTCCCAAATGAATGCGTTGCTCGTCGCAAACGCAACGGTCCGCACATCCTCAGCTCTGAATGACCACGTTAGGTCCTCTGCACCGTCTGGGTGGTACGAACCAGTGCCGACCTCTTCGGGCGTGACGATGAGCACTGTCGTGTCAGACTGCCTTGCGTCATCGAGACGAGCGATCGTCTCCGAGGAGAGCACCTGTTCCGGATTTTGCAATACACCGGTGGCCTCGACGAGAAACCCGCGTGGGACCGTGATGCTGACCTCGTAATCCCCGAAGTCTGTGTAGAACTCGCCGTTGCCGATGTAAGGGAGCGTGTTCCAGCCGTTCACGTCGTCGTACTTGGTCACGTGCGGGAACCACTGTGCGTACTCAAAAATTGTGCCCTGCTCGACATCCTCCGCGCCCATCCGGCGCAGGTGAGGGGGCATGTTGAAACCGAACGCGAGCTCAAACTCGAATGTCTCGCCCGACTCGATCGGCTCGTCGAGATCGATCCTCGCGAGAGTGTCGTAAATACTGAAATCGAGATCATTACCCTCCGAGCGGATATAGGGGATCGTGTAGCCACCATCGAACGCGCCCAGATCTGTGGACATCACGCTGCCGGGTGTTCGGCTGAGTGTGCCGAGCGAGTCGGGCTTGAACAGGTTCTGCTCGAGCTGCAGCCAGACATAATCGAGATCGTGCGGCGAGTTGTTGTAGTACGTCACCTGCATCGTCGCCTCGAGCCTGCGTGACTCGGGTTCCACCCTCGCGTCGATGATGTAGTCGCAGCGCTGCTGCCACCACTCGGTGCCCGGGGCGCCGGAGCCCAGTCTCATCTCGTTCGCGGTAGGGAGGTCAAGGGGGGCAAAGATGTCGCCGATCGTCTCGCCGGTGATCCGGCGAGTGGAGTCGTCCACGGCACCAAACTCGGGGCCTCTCCTGCGACGTTCGGCCTGCGCCTGCTGGCGCTGCTCTTCCTGTTTCTCGGCCTGCAGCTTTGCTTCCTCTGCCTGCTGACGCGCTTCTTCGAGATCTCGCTGCAACTGAGCGATCTGCTCGGCTTCAGCCGACTGCTGTTCCTCGGCCTGTGGTTCGGCTGCGGTATTGGAGGTTTCGATCTCAGTCGTGGCGCAGCCAGCAAGAGAAAGAAGCGATGCGGCGAGAATGATCCGATACATGTGGGAGACTCCCTGATTGGGTGAGAAGCCAAGTGTATAGCGGCATAGCAAGAAATTCAGGGCAGTATTAGGTCATTTAGGGCCCGGCGAAAAAGATAATCGCCGCGACGCCACCAAGGGCGAGAAGAACGACAGCTAAGGCAATGAAACCCAGTAGATTGCCCCTGTTCCGGCATCTGGCACAGACATGCTCGAAGTAGAAAGGGCTGTTCAGTTCATACACCCGGTAGCGATCGTATACGACGCGCCGCTTGACACGATCGGTTGAGCCGCAGTGGTCGCATTGCTCAGTAACCATTCAACAAGTCTACCAAATGCTCGAGTGACTTAGTCACCGTTGTAGGTGCACCCCGAATTCTCACCCTCACGCACCGTGATCCGCGTCAAGCCCGGCAACTCCGGCTTGAGCCTGTTCCAGATCCACAGCGTGATGTTCTCACATGTGGGCGAGCCCATGTCCTCGACGTCGTTGAGGTTCTTGTGGTCGAGATGGTCAAGGCAGGTGGACCACACGAGCTTCTTCAGATCGGCAAAGTCGAGGATCCAGCCGATCTTCGGGTCAAGACCCCCCGTGAGGTAGACAGTGAGCCTGTAGGTGTGGCCGTGCAGGTTCTTGCACTTATGGCCCTCGGGCAGGCCTTCGATCGCGTGGGCGGCGTCGAACGTGAAGTCGCGGAAGATCTCCATGGCCAAGCGTAGTGCCCATGTACTAGACCGGCCATATGAAAAGCCCCCGGGTCACGGGGGCTTGAGGGTCTTAGTTTGTTGTCAGGCTGGGCGGATTAGCGGCCTTCGAGAGTGATCTCGAAGGTCTGCTCCTCACCGTCGCGCTTGACGCCAACGTTGACGACATCACCGGGCTCGTAATCGACGAGCTTGCCCATCCAGTCGCGGATGTCAGCGATTTTCTGGCCGTCCCAGCGGACGAGGACATCACCGGCCTGAAGTCCGCCCTTGGCAGCGGGGCCGGAATCGTCGACATCACTCAGCTTGATGCCCAGACCGTCGTACTCGTAGGCGGGCATGATGCCGAGTCGCACCTTGATGTCGCTCATGTTGGGGCCGGACGACTGCTGGGCCTGGGGCGTAACAAATTCAGGCCGCTCTTCCATTGTCGCCAGTTTCACGATGATGTCGTGGTACATGTGGCTGGTTTGAACGGTCGAAGGGTTGTTCAGTTTCCACGCCTGATCCTCGGGTGTGTGGTAGTCGGTGTGGAAGTCGGCGATGATCGAGAAGAGCACAGGAACACCCTGGGTGTAGAACGAGGTGTGGTCAGAAGCGCCGCTCATGTTTTCAGGAACGACGATATCGAGACCAGAGTTGTCGAGGATCGGCTGAAGAGCCTCCTGCAGGCCTGTTCCGGTGTCCAGACCAGCAACAATCAGACGATCGTTCAGGATCCGACCGATCATGTCAAAGTTGATCATTACGGCGTGATCCTCGATCGGGAACGAGGGGTTGTTGGCGTAGTAGCGGGAGCCGTTCAGGCCAGACTCCTCGGCGTCGAAGAGCATAAAGATGACCGAGCGTGCATCGTCGCCTTCAGACATCTCGGCATAAGTTCTGCTCCCGAAATC